>CAZUBR010000016.1:0-6908 GCA_964618965.1 uncultured Candidatus Saccharibacteria bacterium
GTTCTTCAGAAACGGGCATAGGCAACTATGTTAAGAATCTTGTCGCAAATATCCTAAAAATAGATCATGAAAATGAATATGTTCTTTTTGTGATGCGAAATAGAATTAATGACCCTGAAATTCCCACGGCAAACAATCTCAAGAAAGTGCCAGTTCAATCCCACTGGTACACATGGAACGAACAACTTGTTTTTCCGTGGATTATTTATAAGGAAAAACTTGATCTGATGCATTTTACGCATTTTAATGTTCCTCTTTTTTACAGAAAGCCCTTTATTGTGACGATTCATGATGTTACTCCTTTGTTTTTCCCCGGGCATAAAATGAACTCAATTATCAGACGCAACGCTTTCAAACTCGCTTTTAGCAATGCTGTTAGAAGTTCTATAAAAATAATATCAGTATCCAATTTTACGAAAGATCAAATTGTCGCGAATTTTCGCGTCAATGCTGAAAAAATTATCACAATTTATGAGGGCGCGGGACATATCTTTCAGAAAGAAACGAACTATGATAAAATAAAAAAGATAAAAGAAAAATATAAAATTACTAAACCATTCATTCTTTACGTGGGTGTTTGGCGTAATCATAAAAATATAACGGGACTTATTAGAGCGTTTGATATTTTAAGAAATAAATATAAATTAGATATTCAGCTCGTTCTTGGAGGACAAGAAGATGCCTATTATCCGGAGGTTAGACAAACTTGGGAAAAATTAAATCTTTCGGAACATATTGTTCGCCCGGGGTTTATTAAAGATGATGAAATTTTGACATTTTTCAAGTTGGCGAAAGTTTTAGCTCGTCCATCGTTCATAGAAGGTTTCGCGATGGTTGATTTAGAAGCAATGAGCGCGGGAGTTCCCGTCGTGGCGTCAAATAGCAGTTGTTTGCGGGAAATTTTGAATGACGCGGCTTTATATTTTGACCCGTTAAACATTGAGGAAATGGCAAAAGTTTTAAATAAAGTAATCACGGATAAAAAATTGCGGGAAAATTTAATTCAAAAAGGATTCCGCCGATTCAAAGAATTTAACTGGGAAAAATGCGCGAGGGAAACGTTGAGAATTTATAGCGATTTTACAAACATAAATTATTAGATTATCGTCAGTGTTCCATGCTCTTAATTTTATATTCTTAATTTTTCGCGAATATGGCTTTTCGTGTAGATAAAAATAATATTCTTAAACAAATGTTTGATGTTCGTCCGACTAATAAGGCGGGGAATTTGGACGTGCGAAAAATTCTTTCCAGCGGAAAGTCAATTGATTTAAGAGAGATAGAAAAAAAACGCAAAGAAAAAACACGACAATCTATTTTGGATCTTGCCAATAAAGATATTGAATTATATCCAAAACAAAAATTTGTTGAGGAAATATATCAAACAGAAAGAGATATTGCCGAAATAGAAGCGTTGCGATTTAAGGATTTTCATGAGCAAATTTACGATGATACAAAACAGCGCGAGAAAGAAACGGAAATTTATATTAGAGAAGAAGACGATAATGGCGAAGAATTATTGACTCCGATAATAGAATCGTCGGATCAAACTTGTTTTGAGAGTTTAAGACGGCGCGCGGATGAAATTTCCAATGTCTTTTCTCCGATTGTTTCTCATTGGAAACAATCTTTGGCGATTTTCACGGTAGGATGTCTCCTAATATCATCTTCCATAGGAGCGTTGGCATTCTATCAAAAAGAAACTCAAAAGGCTGTTGATATCAAGGCTTTTTCAACCAGTGGATTTGAGATGCTTTTAAGGGCGAAGAATAACGCCGAAAAAGCCGATTTTCAAAACACGGTCAAAGACTTTGAACAAGCGTTTAGTTTGTTTGATAAAGCGCGAAAACAAATTTCCGTTCCAGAAAATTTGATCGCGAAAATACCATTTTTAATCGGACAATCTTCCACGATTTCCACGGGCATAGATTTAATAGAAACGGGCAGACACATCGCTCAAGCGGGAGCCAATCTTTCAAACGCGGTTTTGCCATTATTTTCCAAAGATAAAGAAATTAAAATTAATGAAACGCTTATAAACGCTCAAACGCTAATTTCTGAAGCAACCGATGAGCTTGAGCAAGCGCGCGATAAAACAAAAGACATTGATGTCATTAAACTTCCTTCTGAAATTATGACACAAGTTGTCATGCTCAAAAATATTCTTCCGGATTCGCTTGAAGAGCTTAAAGAAATTTCTCAATATTTAGATATTCTTTCCACGATTTTAGGGAACAATAATCCTCGTAAATATCTGCTGCTTTTTCAAAACAATACGGAAATTAGAGCAACGGGCGGTTTTATCGGCAGTTTTGGAGTTATTGATGTTTTTCGCGGAGAAATATCAAATTTAACTGTTAATGATATTTATAGTTCCTCATGGCAATTATTGGAAAAAATAGTTCCTCCGTTGCCATTCAAAAAAGTGACGGATAAATGGAATATTTTTGACGCTAATTATTTTGCTGATTTTCCGACTTCCGCAAAGAAAGTCGCGTGGTTTTATGAGAAAACTGGCGGACCAACAGTGGATGGAGTAATTACTTTTACCCCAAAAGTTCTTGGCGACCTTTTGCAAATAACCGGCAGTATAGATATGCCTGAATATGAAACAGAAATAACGCCTGATAATTTCCTTGATATTTTGCAATATAAAGTGGAAGAAGATTTTGATAAAGAAGAAAATAAACCAAAACAAATCGTCGTGGATCTCGCGGAAAAAATGTTAAGCAAACTCATGAATTCCGCTCAAGAAGATTGGATGCGAATCTGGGAAATACTTAAAACGAATTTGGAACAAAAGCATATTTTGGCATATTTTAACAATCCTCAAGAACAACGAATGGCATCGGTAAATAAAATTTCAGGGGAGATTCTCCTCGGCGATCAGGATTACCTTCAAGTAGTTCATACCAATATCAATGGGTATAAAACAGATAGAATGATTAGCGAAAATGTAAATCACGCGATTAACATCGCGAATGACGGATCGGTGACCGATACCGCTGTTATAACAAAAAAACATTCTGGGGGAAACACGGAATTTGACTGGTATAACCGACAAAATGGGGACTTTATCAGAATCTACGTTCCGCTTGGAAGTAAATTAATTAGCGCGTCCGGATTTTCCAAAGAAGAAATTTATTCAAAAACAAAAGACTTTTCGGATTTCACGCGCGATCCAGACGTAGAAAAAATGGAGCGAACCACGCGGAGAGACGAAGAAAGCGGAGTATTTATTTTTGAAGAATCGGGAAAAACCGTTTTCGCGGGATGGATGTACACGGAACCGCAGTCAACATCAAATGTCTCGGTGACTTACGAATTGCCATTTACAATTTCTCCAGATGCTGTCTCGTATAATATTCTTTATCAAAAACAATCCGGCCATCCGGGGAGCGTTTTGCGAATTAAAGCTGAAAAATCAGGAAATAATATAGAAGATAAAACAATCCAATTTATTCAAGATAGTTATCAAAACATAGCTCTATGATTAAAAAATTGCTCAATGGACAATCTAAAACAATCACGTCCGCGGCAATTTTACTAGGCGTGGCAACGCTTGCCAGCAAAGCTATGGGATTCGTTAAACTCCGCCTTTTATCAACAGTCTTTACCACTCCAATCACAGATACTTTTTTTGTTGCCATAAAAGTCCCTGATTTTATTTTTAATCTTCTTGTTATCGGAGCGATTTCCTCATCTTTTATTCCTATTTTTGTCGGTTGCTTAGACAAAAAGGACACTCAAGATGGGTGGGATTTCGTGAACGGAGTTTTAAATTTTCTTTTAATATCAACGATCGCGATTTCAATAGTTTTCATCGTTTTCGCTCCATCAATAATTAAAATTTTGGCTCCTGGAATCGCTATAGAACCTGAAAGATTCAAACTGACCATATCTCTAATGAGAGTACTTTTTTTGTCTCCGATTATTTTTGCCGCGTCTAGTGTTATGGGAGGAATTTTAAGATCTTTTAAGCGATTTTTACTTTATGCCATCGCTCCTATTTTTTATGACGTCGGAATTATTATTGGAATTGTTTTTCTATCAAAATATTGGGGAATTTTCGGAGTCGCCGTCGGAACAATTTTGGGAGCATTTTTCCATTTTCTCGCGCAATTCGCGGGAGCGACAGCGCTCGGATTTAAATTCAAATTTATTTTTCCATTCAAGCATAAAGGAGTGCGAAAGCTTATTAAACTCATCATTCCGCATATTATGGGAATCGCGGCAAATCAAATTAACACCTTGGTTTTTATTTTTCTCGCGTCGCGTCTCTTGCAGGGGGACATTACAATTTTTAATTACGCGAATACGATTCAAAATTTACCAATAGGATTATTTTCAATTTCGCTCGCGTTAGCCGCTTTTCCTACTTTGGCTTCCCTCGCGTCGCAAAAAAGAAAGGAGGAATTCGCTAATGTTTTTTCTGATACAGCTCGCCAGATTCTTTTTTGGATTATCCCGACAAGCGCGATTATATTCGCTCTTCGCGCCCAATTGGTCAGAATAATTGTCGGAAGCAAAAATTTTTCTTGGGGAGCGACAGTCGCCACTTATCAAACTTTGGGATATTTCGCCATAGGAATGTTCGCGGTTGGATTACTTCCTCTTTTATCTAGAACTTTCTACGCGATGAACGACACTCTAACTCCTTTTTGGGCAGGTTTCGTCAGTGTTATCGCGAGTATTGTGGGAGGATCTTATTTTTCCAATAAAATGGGGGTATCGGGATTAGGATTAGCTTTCATTATTGCCACAATTATCAATATATTGATTTTGATAATACTTTTGAAATTACGTTTGAAAGATATTAAAATGGACAAAGTATTAAAAATGTTGACAAAGATACTGCCCGCCACCGCTGTCATGCTAATTATTATGCAAATCGTTAAATATTGGATAGCTCCCCAAGTGAATATGCAAACGTTTTCTGGAATAATTTATCAGGGTTCGCTTGCGGGAATAGCGGGAATTGCTGTATACTGCTCTATATGCTTGGTATTGAAATGCGAGGAAATGATCATATTCTTACAAGCCTTTAGTAGGAGGATACATCTTAAAAAGCCAGTCCAAGTGACTGAAATTGTTGAAGATATTGATGAACAAAATTATTAATTTCTGCATTATTGCCCACATTGATCATGGGAAATCAACTCTCGCGGACAGGTTTTTGGAAATAACAAATACTGTTGAAGCAAGGGTTTTTAAGGCGCAGTATCTTGACCAAATGGATCTAGAAAGAGAACGCGGAATTACAATAAAACTTCAGCCTGTGCGAATGAAATATAAGGGATATATTTTGAATTTAATTGATACGCCCGGACACGCTGATTTTAGTTATGAAGTTTCGCGAAGTTTGGCGGCAGTGGAAGGAGCGGTTTTGCTTGTTGACGCGACATCGGGAATACAAGCGCAAACTTTGGCAAACCTTTATTTAGCGATTGGGGAAGGATTGAAAATAATTCCCGCTATTAATAAAATAGATCTGCCAACGGCAAAAACAGATGAAACGAAAAAAGCCTTATCCGAGCTTTTGGGAATAGACCAGAAAGAAATTCTTGAAATTTCAGCAAAGAATGGAGTTGGAATCAAAGAATTATTGGATAAAATTATTACGGAAATTAAACCGGCTGAAACTGAAAATAACAAACCATTCAAAGCGCTGATATTTGACTCCAAATTTGATCCATTCAAAGGGATCGTTGCTTATGTCCGAGTAACTCAAGGAGAAATATCAAGAAATGAAAAATTTTATTTGAAAATAGCTAAAATAAAAGGAGAGGTTGTTGAAATAGGCTATTTTCTCCCAAATTTATTTCCGCAAAAAAAATTATTCGCGGGAGAAATTGGATACATCGCGACAGGTCTTAAAAACGTTGAGGAATGTCGCGTGGGAGATACTTTAACAAAAGAGTCGTGCAAAGACCAGGTAGAACAATTCGCGGGGTATAAAGAGCCAAATCCAGTTGTTTTCTCAAGTTTTTATCCTACGGATAATGGAGATTTTGAATCGTTGCGGGACGCTATGGAAAAACTTAAGTCTAACGACGCATCCATGTTTTTTGAACCGGAAACGTCTAAAGCGTTGGGAAGAGGATTTAGATGCGGATTTCTGGGACTTTTACATATGGAGATTGTTTGTGAAAGATTAAGAAGAGAATTTGATATAAGCATTATCGCTTCGCATCCAACGGTGGCATATAGAATCACTAATTTGCACACAAATGAATTTCGTATCATTTATTCCCCGTCTGATTTTACCGAACAGACAAATTTCAAAATAGAGGAGCCGTGGGCAAAAATTGAAGTAATAACCCCCAAAGAATATATGGGAGCTATCATGAAACTGCTGGAAGAAAAGAGCGGAATAATGCTGGATACGTCTGTTCTCAACGACTCGCGCGTGGTTTTATCTTATGAAACTCCTCTCGCGGAAATCATCTCAAACTTTTATGATAAGCTGAAAAGTATTTCATCCGGATTTGCCTCCATGAATTATGAAATTATTGAATTCAGAGAAGGCGATTTAGTAAAAATGGACTTTTTGCTCGCGGGAGAGACGATTGACGCTTTTTCAAGAATTATCAATAGAAAACAAGCCCAAAAAGAAGGAAAACGCATGGTTGAACGATTGAAAGAGGAGGTGCCACGACAAAATTTCGCGGTTTCTATTCAAGCGGCAATAGGAGGAAAAATTATTGCCAGAGAAGATAAGTCCGCTTATAGAAAAGACGTAACAGCAAAACTATATGGAGGAGATATCACAAGAAAAAGAAAACTTTTAGAGAAACAGAAAAAGGGGAAACAGAAAATGCGTCAGTTTGGAAAAATCAATTTATCTCAAGAAGTATTTTTCAATATATTAAAAAAATAAAATGACTATCAGAAAATTTTTTATTGTT
>CAZUBR010000017.1:0-6746 GCA_964618965.1 uncultured Candidatus Saccharibacteria bacterium
ATTTTGAATTCTGGAAAATTAGAAAAAAAAGTGATAATTAAGAAATGTCCGATTTCCGAAAGCGCGCGGAGCAAAGTAAAAAGTTAGAAGTTCAACGAATAGATAACTTCATAACTTTTTAGTTTGCCTGCCTGCCCGCATTGCTACGCAAAGCGTTGCAGGCGGATAACAATGTAGCGCTTTGGGCGAGTTTTATGGACTTTTAACTTAAGTGTATGGACAAGTTTTGGCAAAAATTAAAAAGAGTATTCGCGACTAAAGAATTGCGCGATAAAATTTTGTTTGTTCTGGCTTTAGTAGTTGTTTTCAGAATTGCCGCTTCTATTCCTGTTCCAGGGGTGGATGCTGAACAATTGAGAAGGTTTTTAAGTGGCAACCAAATTTTGGGGTTGTTTAATCTTTTTTCAGGCGGAGGGTTGAGTCATTTATCCGTCGCGATGTTAGGGGTTGGACCGTTTATAACGGCGGAAATTATTTTGCAACTTCTTACTATGGTTTTTCCAAGATTGGAAGCTATGTATAAAGCCGAAGGCGAAGCGGGGAGACAAAAATTTGAACAGCTTGTTAGATATTTTACGGTTCCTTTGGCGGCGCTGCATGGTTTTGGAATGCTCGTTTTATTGAGACACCAAAAGGTTATTTTGGATCAATCTATTTTTGTTACTGTGGTGACTATAGCCACCGTTGTAGCGGGGACAATGTTATTAGTTTGGCTTGGAGAATTGATTACGGAGAAGAATGTCGGACACGGTATTTCAATTATTATATTTGCTGGAATTTTAGCGGGTGTTCCGTCTGCCATTCAACAGACATGGATAATAAGATCTGCTGAAAAGATTCCAGTTATTGCCGGATTTTTAGTTTTGAGTATTTTAGTTATTGCCGGAATAATCGTCATTACGGAAGGGCAAAGAAACATTCCCGTTTTTTATGCTAGACGAATGGCTGGGAATAGGTCTTACGGTGGAGCGGAGAGTCATGTTCCTTTGAGAGTTAATCAGGCCGGGATGATTCCAATTATTTTCGCGATGTCCATTATGCTTTTGCCCGGAATGTTCGCGCAGTTTTTTGCTCAATCCAAAGTGGCATGGTTGCAAACGACGGCGATCACTGTCGGAAAAGTGTCCGGGAATAGGTTGATTTATGGTATAGTCTATTTTTTGATGGTTGTTGGGTTCACGTATTTTTATACCGCGATTACTTTTGATCCAAAACAAATTGCTGAAAGTCTTCAAAAACAAGGCGGATTTGTTCCGGGCGTGAGACCAGGAAATCCAACGACAGAGTTTTTAAGTTTTGTCATGAATAGAATCACTCTTTCCGGCGCGGTGTTTTTAGGGCTTATAGCCGTTCTTCCTTTCATCGGAGAAGCCGCGACTGGAATTAAAACATTAACGCTTGGTGGAGCCGGAGTTTTAATCACGGTAGGCGTTGCTTTGGAAATTATCCATCAAATTGACGGGCAGTTAATAATGAGAGATTATGAAGGATTCTGATTTAACGTTCAATGACGGACGATGACGGTGATGAATTTAGATTATGGTGAACTAACAATAAAGAAATCATGATTAAAATCATGATTAGACTTGATAAAGAAAATAAAACAGCGTATAATGGCAATATGATTATGTCAAATCAGTTGCCAAAACAAATTATTCTATTCTTTGGTTCTCCGGGATCGGGGAAAGGGACTCAAGCCAGAATGTTAGCTGAAAAATTCGGGCTTTTTTATCTTGGATGCGGAGATATGTTGAGAGATTTTTCCAAAGAAAACAGTGATAACGCGAAGACTGTCAGAGAGTCCCAAAAGCGGGGGGAACTTGTTCCAACTGAGATTGTGGAAAAAGTTTTCTTCCAAAAACTAGAAGAAACATTATCTAAAGGTATTAGCGTTATTTCAGATGGTTTTCCTCGCAATATCGCTCAAGCGGAAGCGTTAGACAAAGTATTGCGGAAGATCGGAAAAATATCAATAAAGGTTGTTTTGATAAATTTAAGCAAAGAAAGCGCTTTCAACAGAATTCTGAATAGAAAAACATGCGCGCGTTGCAAAGCGACCGTTCCATTTAATAGCAAGACAAAAGATTTGAAAAGATGTCCTGACTGCGGAGGCGAACTGATATTACGTTCCGATGATTCTAAAAAAACGTTGCAAAAAAGATGGGAGACTTATGAAAAGGAAACGAAATTATTAACGGAATATTATGGCAAACAAATTATTAGAATAGACGGTGAGCCGGATATTGAGGATGTTTTTCAAGAAGTTGTTTCAAAAATAATAAGCGTTTAATTCATGGAAGTTTTAATTAAAACCGCGCGAGAAATATCTATTATGAGAGAAAGCGGGAAAATTCTCGCTGAAGTTTTACGAATCGTGGCGGACGCCGTAAAACCGGGTGTTTCAACTAAAAAACTTGACGAGATAGCCGAAAGAGAAATTAGAAGAAGAGGGGCGGAGCCATCTTTCAAAAATTATTCTCCTGTTCCGGGAATGAAGTATCCAGCGTCAATTTGCGTATCAATTAACAATGAAGTTATTCATGGGATTCCAAAATCCGACAGAAAAATTCAAGAAGGAGATATAGTGGGGTTGGACATGGGAGGAAGATATAAAGGATATTGCGCTGATATGACTGAAACGGTATTGGTTGGAAAATGTAGCGAAGAAGCAAAAAAATTAGTTCGTGTCGCGAAAAATTGTCTTGTTGCCGGAATAACGCAAGCAAAAGCGGGGAATAGGACAGGAGATATCGGCATGGCAATTCAGAATGTCGCGGAAAGCGCGGGGTTTTCCGTGGTGAGAGATTTCGTTGGACACGGGGTTGGAAAATTTGTTCATGAACCTCCCGAAATTCCTAATTATGGAAAAGCTGGCCAAGGGCTTAAATTAAAAGAAGGAATGACTTTAGCTCTTGAGCCAATGATAAACGCGGGAAAATCGGACGTGAAAATGCTTGATGATGGATGGACGGAAGTAACCGCGGACGGATCATTATCCGCTCATTTTGAGCACACGGTGGCGATCACAAAAGATGGTCCGGAGATTTTGACAAAGAATTAAAATTAAGAATTAAAGAACAAAAATAGTAACATTGGTGTTCTTAGTTTTCCAAAACTATGCGAGATAAATCTAAAAACATCGCTGAACTACCAAAGAATAATAGTAAATTTCTTTCTGTTGACTACGGCGATAAGCACGTTGGTCTCGCGATTTCAGATGAAACAAAAACTATTGCCTTGCCGTATAAAACATTAGAGAATAATGAAACATTATTTAATGTTCTGGTTGAGATATGCGAAGACGAGAATATTCAAAAAATAGTCGTGGGAATCCCCGTGGGTTTTCAAGGAGAGACGGAACAAACAAGAAAAACAAAATCATTTTCTCAAAAACTGAGGAAATACGTGGATAATAAAAATATTAAAATAGAAGAATATAATGAAGTTTTTACGAGTAAAATAGCGAAAGATAGAGGGGAAATCAAAGGAGATATACATCAGAATTCAGCTGTAATTTTGTTGGAAGATATTTTACACGGTTCATAAGGAAAGGATTGACATAAACGTGGAACGAATGTAAACTAACCACGAATATATTTATTTTAATTTTTTAATGTAAAATCTATGAAGATAAAAATAGATAAAGATCTTTGCGTGGGATGCGGAATGTGTAGTGAAATTTGTCCATACGTTTTTGGATTGGGCGACGACGGAAAAGCCGAACTAATTAGCGAAGCGCCAGATTGTGATACATGCGATGTGAAAGAGGTCGGTGAAAAGTGCGCTGGCGGGGCAATAGAAATTTTAGAAGACGATGATGAGGAAGATAGAGATGAATAGTGTTTATTTTGATAATGCTTCGTCAACTCCCGTAGATAAGGAAGTACTAAAAGCCATGGAACCGTTGTGGAGGAAAGACTTTGGAAATCCTTTATCAATCCATTCTTTTGGCGAAAAAGCCAGAAAAACGTTAAAAAAATCTCGTAAAACTGTTGCTAATTTTTTGGGAGCCGAAGAAGAGGAAATCATTTTTACTTCGGGAGCGACAGAAAGCAATAATTTAGCGATCAAAGGAGTTATAAACGGAATTAAGAATACAGAATTAAGAATTAAGAATGACGAGTTTCAGACGACGAATAATAAAAAAGGCGAGAAACCGCGAATCATTACTTTGAAAATTGAGCACCATTCTATTACAAGGCCATGCGAGGAGACGCAAAAATTAGGATTAGCGGAAATTGATTTTCTGTCCGTTGAGAATAACGGTATTCTAAATATAGAAAAATTTAGGCAAGCAATCAAAAAGAATACTCGTTTAGTTTCAATTATGGCTGTAAATAATGAAGTTGGAACGATTCAGCCAATTAGAAAAATCGGACATATTATTGTTCAGGAAAATGCCAGAAGAAATAAAGATGAAAAAATATATTTTCATACAGACATGGCGCAAGCTTACGGCTTAAATTATAAAATGAATGATCTAAAAATAGATTTAGCGTCTTTTTCCGGACATAAATTTTATGGACCAAAGGGAGCGGGGGTATTATATATCAGAAAAGGAACGCCATTTTATCCAATAGCGCACGGAGGAATGCAAGAAAACGGAATGAGGCCAGGAACCCAAAATCTTCCAGCGATTGTAGGGATGGCAAAAGCAATTGAGATATTAAATGAAGAGGATGTTCAAAAAGTTGGGAAATTGCAGAGTATTTTAATAGATAGAATTTTGGCGGAAATTCCCGGTTCATTTCTTAATGGATCGCGAGAAGAACGTATTTATAACAATGTTAATTTTGGATTCAGGGGGGTTGAAGGAGAAAGTTTGGCGCTCAAATTAAGCGAACAGGGATTTGCCGTCGCCACGGGATCAACCTGCGCCGTGGGTATGGAAGAAGCATCTCATGTTTTAACCGATATGGGGCTTAATCTTCAACAAGCGCGTTCAAGCATCAGGATTACTTTAGGCAGACAAAACGTGGAAAAAGAAGTTCGCGCTTTCATTAAAGCGTTAAAAACATCAGTTAATCAATTAAGAAATATAGCGGGGAATCATGTATAGCGATATTGTTTTGGAACATTTTAGAAATCCTAAAAATTTAGGAAGAATAGAAAATGCCGACGGAGTTGGCAATGTTGGCAATGAAATTTGCGGAGACACGATGACCATCTATATAAAAATCAAAGATAATATAATTGAAGATATAAAATTTGAAACATTAGGGTGCGCCGCGGCGATCGCGTCATCTTCCGCGTTTACGGAAATGGTAAAAGGAAAGAAAATTGAAGACGCGTTAAAAATTAACAGCGATGATGTCGTAAAAGCGTTAGGAGGTCTTCCAGAGCATAAAACACACTGTTCAATGATGGCAGAAGAAGCGTTAAGAGTAGCTATCAATAATTTTCGCGAAAAATAATTTGTTGAACTGAACTTTCTAAACTTTTAGTTTTTCAATTTTTGACTAGTCTATGGTTTTAAATAACAAAAAATCTATTGCTATATTGATTGTCGCGTGTTTTCTGATATCGTCAGTTTTTGGCGCTGCTTTTGGCGTTGCTGGAGGGATTGTCGGGGGAAAATTGTTAAGCAATATTTTACCGAGTACGCGTAATTTTCAGACTATGGATTCAGAGGACGGAGTTATAAAAATTATTAGTGAAGAATCTGCTATTACGGAAGCTGTTGAAAAAGTTAGTCCCGCGGTTGTCAGTATTATTGTGTCTAAAGATTTGCCAAAGATAGAACAGTATTGGGGCAGTCCATTTGAGAATGATGATTTTTTTAGAGATTTTTTCAATTTTAGAGTTCCTATGCAAAGACAGAATGGAACAGAGAAAAAAGAAATTGGGGGAGGAACAGGATTCATTATTTCTTCGGATGGAATGATAGTTACCAATAAGCATGTTGTTTCCGATGAAGAAGCCGAATATACCGTCCTTATGAATGACGGGACAACTTATGAAGCAAGTATTTTGGCGCAAGATGAAACCAATGATTTAGCTGTTATAAAAATTGATGAAAAAAATCTTCCAACCGTGGAATTGGGAGATTCAGACAGTATAAAAATCGGGCAATCTGTCATTGCGATAGGAAATGCTTTGGGAGAATTCCGAAACACTGTAAGTGTTGGAGTGGTATCAGGGTTAAGTAGATCTATCATCGCGGGAAGCGGAATAAGCGGACAAATAGAACAACTAACAGGAGTAATCCAGACGGATGCCGCTATAAATCCGGGAAATTCAGGTGGTCCTTTGGTAAATTCAGTCGGTCAAGTAATTGGTATCAATACGGCTATTGTTTCAAATGCTCAAAACATCGGTTTTGCCATCCCAATTAATGATATAAAGACAAGCATTGAGAGCATTAACAAATATGGAAAGATAAGAAAACCATATTTAGGCGTCAGATACGTAATGATTAACAGTTCCATTCAATCAAAAAATAATCTTCCGGTTGATCATGGGGCATTGATAGCGAGAGGGGAAAACGTTGAAGATCTTGCTGTCATTCCAGGCAGTCCGGCCGATAAAGCCAATATGCGAGAAAACGATATTATTCTAGAGATAAATGGCGTAGAGCTTGATCAAAACAATGATCTGACAAGTGTTATTAAAAAACAAAAAATTGGCGAGAAAATTAAAGTAAAAATTTTAAGCCAAGGTGAAACAAAAGAATTAACAGTGATTTTAGAGGAATATTCTTAAATCATGATTAAAATATTTACAGTTCTGTATTTTATTGCTTTATT
>CAZUBR010000018.1:0-6558 GCA_964618965.1 uncultured Candidatus Saccharibacteria bacterium
TTATAACTTTTTTATTGACAAAAAGATTATATATGAGAGAATGTAAACATAAGTATCTCTTAATCATCTGAGGTTGCGCCATTTCCCGTGTGGCGCGACCTCCCTCCCGTGAAGTTTTTTCAGTATAAAAGGAAGAGAGACAACCCGTAACTAGTCAATTTTGTCTCTCTTCTTCTAATAACAAGTGGCTTATTTGCAAGGCAGAGAGCCACTTTTTTCTTATTTAACATTAAACTTGACTTTTTTTGTAAATAGTGTATAATAAAATCAATAGATCCTTCCAAAGGGTCGTTTTTTAAAGGTAATTTTTAACACATTTGTTATTATGGAATTAGAACCAAAACAATTCGCTTCCGCTATTGAACAAATTTGCGAAGAGAAGGGCATACCAAAAGAAAAAGTAATGGAAACGGTTGAAAAGGCGCTTGCTTCGGCTTATCGCAAAGACTACGGGCAAAGAGGGCAAAACATAGAAGTTAAATTTGATGAAGTGTCGGGAAACATAGATGTTGTTCTGTTAAAAGAAGTGGTAGAAACAGTTGAGGATGAAGGAATTGAATATTTGCTTGAGCCCGTGGATGAAACACAGATAAACACAAATACGGATAATACTAAAAAAGACGACGAAAAAGAAGCAGACGAGAATGAGGAAGGGACCATTGCGCCAAGAAAGAGATTTAATGAGGAAGCTCATATTAGATTAGCGGAAGCGAGAAAAATTAAGAAGAGCGTAAAAGTTGGAGAAATTATGACTTTTCCCATGCCAAAGCCGGAAAGTTTTGGAAGAATAGCCGCGCAGAACGCGAGGCAAGTAATCATCCAAAGAATTAGGGAAGCCGAGAGAGAAGCGATTTTTGCGGAATACAACGGGAAAGAAGGAGAAATTGTTAGTGGAATTATTCAGAGAATTGAAAGAGGGATAGTATATGTTGATTTAGGAAGAACTGTCGGGATGCTTTATCCTCAAGAGCAAATTAGGGAAGACAACTATCGTATTGGATCGCGGATCAAAACACTGATTATGAAAGTGGAGTCCGACATTAAAGATCCCGCTATACTTTTGTCTCGCGCGCACCAGAATTTCGTGGCAAAACTTTTTGAAATGGAAGTTCCTGAAATTTTAAGCGGAACGGTAGTAATAAAAGGAATCGCGAGAGAGGCGGGATTAAGAACTAAAATAGCCGTTGTCTCAACAGAAGATGGGGTTGATCCAATTGGTTCATGCGTAGGACAAAGAGGAACACGAGTCCAGACTATCATCAATGAGTTGAATGGAGAAAAAATTGACATTATTGAATGGAATGAAATTCCAAAGAAATTTATTGCCAACTCGTTATCGCCGGCAAAAATAATGAACGTGGAAATTATCAGCGAGGAGAACCGTCAAGTTAAAATAGAGGTTCAGGAAGATCAGCTTTCTTTGGCGATTGGAAAACAAGGGCAAAATGTTCGTTTGGCGGCAAAATTAACAGGATGGAAAATAGACGTGTTTTCTAAAGATAGCAAGAATAAAGATGATGAAAAAAACGAAAATACTGAAAACATCACGGTTGATGCCAATTCCGAGGACAATAACGGTTTAGATGAAACTGAAAAAAATGAGTAAAAATATTTTAATCATGATGATTGTCGGATCGGTAAATTTAATTGTAGGATCACTGTTCCTTTATCTTGCGATTAAACGTGAGGAAAAAATGAAAAATGAAAAGAAAATTGCCAAAAAGTTTTTTGCTTTTTCTCATCAAACATTGTTGATGTTCGCGATAGTCGGAACAATATTTTTCATTTTATCAGCGGTGGGAATTTTTGCTGGTTGTCTTTTCGCTTTCGGAGCGCTTACGGCGTTTTGTTTTGAGAAAATCTTGATGCGTTTTGAATGTGATAATACGTTCACTCATGGGGAAATCAATACGGCAACGGGAACGCTGATCAGCGGATTCGCGCTTATGCTATTATCCATATTACTTGTTTTCCCAAATAATTTAATCATGGCGTTTTCATATTTATTGGGGATCGCGCTTTCAACATTTTTGTTTGAAATTCATAACAGAATTTTTATTGAATCCGCGGGAAATTTAATTGCTGGAATGAAAAAAAATATTGATATGTTTATTCAAAGAAATAGGGTGTTGGAAATAATTTTACTTTCTGCTTTGGTAATAATGATCACGGGATCCCAGTCTTTGTCAGGCGCGATTATCCCCGTCGCTTTGTTGTCTCTATCCGCGATTATTTTTTTGCTAAATCTAATCGCGTGGAAAATTATTAAAAAGTTCTCGCTTAACTTATTCAAGAAATCTTTGTTCACGATAGCTTCTATTGGACTAATCGCGGGATCTTTTGGCATTATTAAAAGAATGGGAGTTCCTCTTAATATTTTTTGGTCATTTGCTTCAGGCATCGTTCTTGCCATTATACTTTATATGTTCGCAAAAAAATTGAAATCAACGACCAGATTCATGACTTTCGCGGGAAGTATTTATTTAATCGCTGGATTCGCGTTCAAATTCGGGGGAATTTATTCTTTGGCAACTTTCGTCATGGGTTTTGTGATATTGTCATCAATGATTACTCTTTGTTTGGAAGATGTCCCTAAAATTTTACTTGATTCAGCCTACGCGCTAGGAGCAGTTATTCTTTTTATGTTTTTAGTCAATTCCCTCAATCTTTTCGCGATAGATTTATCCATAGGCAGGGTGATATTTGGATTGATGTCAGGAACTACGGCAGTTATTGCCGTTTCCGTCGCTTTCAAAGAACTGATCAATAAGGGTTTGGATAAATCAAAAGAGGAATTACCAAGAACGCGAAAGGGCAATTACAAAAAGTTGATACAAAAAGTCGCGGTAATAGCGATTGAAGGAGTATCCGTAGTCTCTCTTTTAGCCATTGTATTGCCTATAATTATTTTATTAATTTTGGGGATACAAAGTTTCGTCGCTTTCATAGTTGGAACAGTAATGTTTTCTGTTCCGTTTTTATTGGCAAAAGAAAAATCAAGCGCGGAAATTTTATCAGCGGTATGTTTGCTATGTATTTTGACCATCGTGTTAATGCCAATAATTAAATAAAAATATGGAAGTAATATTAAAAAAATTGCCGCAATCGGAGGTAGAACTTGATATTTCTGTTTCGTATGAAGAGATGGATGGTTTTCTTAATGACGCGGCAAAAAAAATATCTCAAGGAAAAACAATTAAAGGTTTTCGTCCCGGCAAAGCTTCAGTAAGCGCGGTGGAAAAAGAAGTTGGTTCAATGAAGCTTTTAGAAGAAGCTCTTCCGAAAATCGTGGAAGCGAAATTAAGGGAAGCCACTATAAAGGAGGGGATTGATATTATAGGATTTCCAGATATCGCGATATTGCAAATGGCGCCGGGAAACGCGTTGAAATTCAAAGCGAAATGCGTGGTATTGCCAGAAATTAAATTAGGGGACTACAAAGACCTTAAGATTGATGGCAAAAAACCAAAGATAGAAAATTCCGAAGTGTCGAAAAAAAATGTTGTTCAAGCGTTGGAATTTTTAAGAAAAAGCAGAGCGATTATCAAAGAAGTTGATCGTGGAGCCACGCGCGCGAAGGGTGATCTAGTGGAGATTAGTTTTGAGGGAAGAATAGGCGGGGTGAAGTTTGAAGGAGGGGAAAGCAAAAATCATCTGTTCGCGTTAGGCGAAAGTAATTTAATCCCAGGATTTGAAGAAAATTTAGAAGGAATGAAAAAAGGGGATGAAAAAACATTTGAAATATCATTCCCAAAAGATTATCTAAAAAAAGATTTCGCCGGGAAAAAAGCGACATTTGACGTGAAAATGGAAATCGTGAAGGAAAAAATATTGCCTGAATTAAACGACGAATTTGCTAAAAACATTGGCAAATTTGAAAGTATGAATGAATTAGAAAAAAGCGTGAAAGAAGGATTGGCTAAAGAAAAAGAGGAAAAAGATAAGGAAAGAATTCGTTTACAATTATTAAAAGAAATTGTCAAAAGCACGGAGATGGAAATTCCCGATTTGCTGATCAAAAATGAATTAAACAAGATGAAACAGGAAATGGAAAACGATGTCGCGAAGATGGGGCTGAAATTAGAAGATTATTTATTACAAATAGGCAAGACCATATCTAGTATGGAAGAATCGTGGCGTTCAAAAGCGGAAGAAAGAATTAAATCCAGTGTTGTTCTAATGAAAATAGCTGAACAAGAAAAAATAAATGTTTCAAAGGAAGAATTAGATTCGGCAATATCCAATATGATTTATTCAATGGGACTTAGCAAAGAGGAGTTTAAGAAGATTGACATGGGCCAAATGAGGAGTAATATGATGTCAAGGATTATGAATGTGAAAGTTCTGGAGTTAATAGAATTATTAAACGTAAAATCATGAATTTAGTGCCAATTGTCGTAGAAAAATCAGGAAATGGGGAAAGAGCGTTTGATATTTATTCCAGACTCTTAAAAGATCGCATTATCTTCGTGAGCGGTCCCATTTATGATGAAATGGCGAATACCGTTATCGCTCAATTGCTTTTTCTGGAAAGCGCGGATCCAAACAAAGACATTTTCTTGTACATAAATAGCCCGGGAGGAGTGGCCTCGGCCGGACTAGCGATTTATGACACGATGCAATATGTAAAATGCGACGTGACGACTATTTGCGTGGGATTGGCCGCTAGCGCGGGAGCGTTGCTCTTGGTCGCGGGAGCAAAAGGAAAAAGAATGGTTCTTCCGAACGCGGAAATCATGATTCATCAAGTAGCTGGCGGAGCGCAAGGAAAAGCGTCAGACATTGAAATTGCCGCGAAACAAATTTTGAAAACAAAAGATAAGATTAATAAATTATTCGCGAAACATACGGGTCAATCTCTCGCTAAAGTAGAAAAAGACGCTGACAGAGATTATTATATGTCAGCGGAAGAAGCGAAAAAATATGGAATTGTAGACAAAATACTACGAAGCTAAAAGTCTGAAAATTTCGAAGACTCTTTGATTTTAGATCAATGTTTGTCCAGTCATTACGGCTGGTTTTTTTATGCCCATTAGACTTAGAACCGTTGGGGCGATATCCGCTAAAATTCCTTTTGATCGCGTGTAATTAAAATCAACAGAAGATTGAGGAGATTTATTATTAGAAGTGACTATCCAACAGGGGACAGGATTAGTAGTGTGTTCTGTTAGTGTTTGCCCCGTTCGCGGGTCAGTCATTTCCTCGGCGTTTCCATGATCCGCGGTGATAATGAATGACGCGTTCACTTCTTTTCCCGCTTGCAAAATTTGTTTCAAACAAGCGTCAACTTCTTCAATCGCTTGCTTGGCCGCTTCAATGTCTCCCGTGTGGCCAACCATGTCCGGATTAGCAAAATTTATAAGGATAAAATCGTATTCTCTATTTTTCACCGCTTTCTCCACGAATGACGCTATTGCCGTTGCTTTCATTCGCGGATGTTTGCGATAGTCTCTGTCTGTTTCAGATGGAATAATATGCCATGTTTCATTCTCATGGGGTTCTTCTTTTCCGCCATTAAAGAAATATGTCACATGAGCGTATTTTTCAGTTTCAGCGATATGAAGCTGACTGAGTCCATTCTTGCTAATAACTTCAGCAAGAGTGTTGGATATGTCTTGTGAAAGAAAAGCGACTTTCGCTAATGGTTCTTTCTCGGTTTCTACAAATGAAACGAAACAAATGTTATTAATTTTCTTTCTGGGAAAATCCATAAAATTTTCTTTTACAAAAGCGTTAGTAATTTGTCTCATTCTGTCTTCTCTGAAATTAAAGAAAATAATTCCACATCCGTCTTCAATAATATTTTCTTGCCCCGGAGAAATAAGAGTAGGGGAGATAAACTCGTCCGTTATATTGTTTTCGTAGGCGTTTTCTATCACTTCTTTTGCCGATGAAGAAATATGTTCACAACTGCCCAATAAACATTGATATGCTTTTTCCGTTAAATCCCAATTATTGTTTCTGTCCATAGCAAAAGATCTCCCTATCACAGTGGCTATTTTTGCGTCAGGCAAATCTTTGATAGCTTCTTCTATTTGATCAATAAAATCCATGGCGGACTTTGATTTCGTGTCTCTTCCATCCGTGAAAACATGGATTCTCAAAGGAACGTTGTTGTTTTTCGCCATTTTAATTAACGCGAAAACATGATCAATGTGGCTGTGAACCCCCCCATCGCTTAAAAGTCCGAATATATGCAAAGGCATATTATTTTTTTTTGAGTGATTTACGGCTTCCAATAGGGCGGGATTATTGAAAAATGACCCATCTTTTATTGAAAGAGATATTTTAGGAAGATTCTGATAAACAATTCTTCCCGCCCCCAAGTTAAGGTGTCCTACTTCGGAATTTCCCACGTCTCCCCAATTAAGTCCCACGGAAATTCCAGACGCTTGAAGCGATAAGTGGGGATAATTTCTTGTTAGAAAATCAGTGGTTGGAGTGTATGCTTGAACTATGGCATTTCCATATCTTTGAGTGTTTAGCCCCCATCCGTCCAAAACAATAAGCAGCATAGGATTATTTGTATTCATGTTTCGTATGATTAAATTAATTGAT
>CAZUBR010000019.1:0-6533 GCA_964618965.1 uncultured Candidatus Saccharibacteria bacterium
GAAATAAAGTATATGTTTTTGCGTATTATTATTTGAGGGAAGGCGTTTATTTGGGGGTTATGCCCTTTCTTTTGTTATAAGACAAAATGATTAAGATTTTATCAAAAATTTCAGAGCACAAAATTATATCAACAGTTATCGTGATAATTGTTGTTTTTAGTTCATGTTTTTTCTATAAAATTTCTGTCGGGAAAGAAGACGCGGTTAAATACGCGTTAGCTATGGTGGAAAAAGGGATAATAACTGTCTCTGTTTCTGGAAGTGGACAAGTTTCCGTATCCAATCAAGTTGATATAAAAGCGCGAACATCGGGAGATATATTAGAAATTAAGGCGGAAAAGGGACAAAAAATAAAAGAAGGAGATACTCTTCTGCGAATAAATAATCATGATGCTCAAAAGGCGGTTCGCGACGCGCAATTAGCGCTTGATATTGATAGAACGGAACTCGCGAAATTATCCGATCCGGCGGATGAAATAGACATTTTGAAAGCGGAAAATGCCGTAAATACGGCAGAAATAAATTTGGAAGAGTTGCTGAATTCCGTGGACGAATTTACTCTTACGCGATATCAAAATAATCTTGATGACGCGAAAAGAAATTTTGACAACTTAAAGATTGATCAGAAGAGAGAATGCCAAGATGCTTTGGACGCGAGACAAAGCGCGGAAGAAAATGTGGATAAAGCATACGAAGATGCTTATGATTCCATAGCCAACATCTTTTTAGAGTTGCCAGAAATAACGACAGAATTAAGAGAAATATTATATGGATATGAAATTGCCGACAGTGATAATTCTGTTCCCTTGTATTCTATGAACGCAACCGTTTTTTTGAATTCAGTATTCGGAAATGATAGAAACGAGATGGAAAATTTTAATAATATCGCGATAGATGATTATGAAAATTTCAGACTGAAATTTGATCAAAATCTTAAAAACTATAAAAACACGAGTCGTTATTCCGAGAATGAAATTATCAATGAACTTTTAGACGAAGTTTTAGAAACAATAAAAGCGGTTTCAGAGACAGTAAAAAGCGAAATAAATATGATAGATTTTTGGATTGACTGCAGATCCAAAAATGAACAAAAGATATTTAGTAAAGTTAAAGAATATCAATCTGATCTAAAAAGCCAAACTTCAAAAACCGCGAATTATTTAGCGACTATTTTTTCCGCGCGGAAGTCCATTGAAGATAGTGAAAAAAAATTAATTAATGCCAGACAGAGTATAATTGATTTTGAGCGTGACCAGCCGGTAGAGATCGTTAAAGCGGAATGGAACATAAAAGAAAAAGAAGAGGAATTAAGGAAAATTATTGAAGGTCCGAAAGAAAATGAAATTGAATCAGCGAGAATCTTATTAGAAGAAAAAAAAGAAACGTTAAAAAATCTTTTAGCGGGAGCGGATAGTTTGGATTTAAGATCAAAGAAAAATTCTGTTCAGCAAAAAGCGGATATTTTAGCAGACGCGGAAGAAGAATTAGCTAATTGTTCAGTCCGGGCTCCATTTGATGGAATTATCGCGGATATGAGCGTTAAAAATGGCGATTCTGTTTCTTCCGGAAATATTCTGTTAACTTTTATTAGTGGCCAAAAAATAGCGGAAATTTCTTTAAATGAAATTGATGTCGCTAGAGTTAAAATGGGGCAAAAGGCGATTATTAATTTTGACGCGGTTGAAAACTTAAATATCACGGGAGAAGTAGCGGAGGTTGACACTATGGGGAACAATAGCCAAGGGGTCGTGAACTATGGAATAAAAATAGTTTTTGATTTAGAAGATGAACGAGTAAAACCCGGGATGAGTTTGACCGTTTCAATTATAACGGACGTGAAACAAGATATTCTAATGATTCCTAACTCTGCCGTTAAAACATCCGGAAACAATTCGTATCTTGAAATTCCGCGTGAAGAAATAGCGACTGAATTACTATTATCTTTGAATAATGGAATTGTTTTAAAAAATAGTCCGCAACAGCAACAGATAAAAATCGGAATATCAAATGATACATACACGGAAATTATTAATGGAGTTGAAGAAGGGGAATATATAATTGTTAGAACTATCACGTCTTCAATAAATCAGACAACCAAGCAAACGCAAGGGCAGAGTTTGTTCCAAATGGGAGGGAGTGGCGCGAGCGGAAATTTTAGGATGACGAGATAATAAATTGTTATAAAATTATGAAGATTACGGATCTTTTTTACCAAGCGTTTGCTTCTCTGACGTCAGATAAAGTTAGATCGGGATTAACAATCTTGGGGATTGTGATCGGGATTGGTTCAGTTATCGCGATGGTTTCAATAGGGCAGGGGTCTCAAAATATGATTGAAACCAACATTCAATCCCTTGGATCTAATTTGATTTCAGTAATGCCGGGGATGCAAAGAAGTTCAGGATCTCAAATCAGTCAAGGGCGCGGATCGGCTAATACTTTAACTAAAGAAGACGCCGAAGCGATAAAACAGGAAATAACTTTAGCAAATGCCGTTGTTCCTGAACTTTCGGGAAGATACCAAATTACAGCAAAAGGAACAAACACCAATACTTCTGTTGTTGGCACGACTGATTTATATCCTGTCGCGCGAAATTTAGAGATTGCCGAGGGAAATTTTATTTCTCAACTGAATGAAAATACTTTTTCCAAAGTGGCGGTATTGGGTCCAACAACTTGTAGCGATCTTTTTGGAGAAGAAAGTCCGATAGGAAAACAGATAAGAATTAATAATATAATTTTTAAAGTTATTGGAGTTTCCGCGGAAAAAGGAGGAAGTGGATTTGGCAATCAGGATGATATGGTTTTTATTCCTCTGTCTGTCGCTCAACAATTTTTAGCGGGGAGCAATCGCGTGAGTTCCATAAACGTTCAAGCCGCGAGTCAAGAAATAATGGCGCGACTCCAGAAAGAAATAACCGAATTACTTTTAGTTCGCCATAATATTTCAGATTCTTCCCTCGCTGATTTCAGCGTGATCAACCAAGCGGATATGGTAGAAGCCGCCTCGTCAATAACAAAAACTTTTACTATCCTTTTAGGATCAGTCGCGGCAATTTCTTTAATTGTGGGAGGAATCGGGATTATGAATATGATGCTAACAACTGTTACCGAACGCACTAAGGAAATTGGATTAAGAAAAGCGATAGGAGCTAAAGATAAGGATATAAGCATTCAATTTCTTTCCGAAGCCGTTATATTAACATTTCTCGGAGGGGTGTTCGGAATATTTTTGGGCTGGGTAATCTCAACTGGAATTAGCCAAATAGGCGGTATTGCGACGGATGTTTCAATATTCTCAATAATTTTAGCATTCGGAGTGTCCGCTTTCATTGGAATACTATTTGGATATTATCCTGCGAGAAAAGCGTCTAAATTAAATCCAATAGAAGCGTTGAGATATGAATGATTTTGTAAATTTATTTAATAATAAATAGTCTGCCTTTACCAGGGTTATGGCAGATAAGGAAGGAGCATAATGAATAATAAGATATTGTTTATCGCGTGTTTAGTCGTCGCGATCGCGGGGGGATTTTTCGCGGGGACAAGATATTCAAGCGGTAAAAACGTTGCTTCCCTCTCCGGAGGCATGAGAAATTTTCAAGATTTTCAAAATATGTCGCAAGAAGGGAGACAACGAATGGCGAAAGAAATGGGAAATGGAAATTTAGAGAAAAGAGGATTCACGGACGGGCAACAATCAGGAGCAAATTTTATAAATGGAGAAATAATTTCTAAAGACAATGAAAGCATTACGGTAGAAACGCGCGGTTCTCGCCAAGCGGAAAATCAAACAGAAGGGTCTAAAATTATTTTTTTCTCAGATACCACGGAAATTTCAAAGTTTATCGCGGGAAACGGAGATGATTTGCGAACGGGAGCGAATGTTATGATTTCGGGGCGGACAAATTCAGACGGAAGCATTACCGCTGAAACTATCCAACTGCGTTCAGAGACAGATCCTGTTAAACAGTAGTTGTTAGAAGCATTAAATAATAGCTCTGAATTTTACGATTCAGGGCTTTTTATTTTAGTGTAAACGTGTTAATATAGTGAGGTAGTTTAGCCAATGTAGCTCAGTTGGCAGAGCAACGCATTCGTAATGCGTGGGTCATCGGTTCGATCCCGATCATTGGCTCTGTTATGGACAAACCGGAATTATTGTCTCCAGCGGGGTCACTGGAAAAATTGAAAACAGCATTTTTGTTTGGCGCCGACGCGGTTTACGCGGGAGTGCCTGATTTTAGTTTGCGCGCGCGAATTAATAATTTTAATCTTGAAACGATTAAAGAGGGGGCGGAATATGCTCATAAACTCGGAAAGAAATTATATGCTACTGTTAATGTTTTTCCATTTGACGAAGATTTAAAGAAGGTTAAAAAAACAATTGAAAAATATCGCGAAGCAAATGTGGACGCTATTATAATTTCTGATCCGGGAATTTTAAGAATTATAAAAGAAGTAAATCCAAAAATACCATTACATCTTTCAACTCAAGCGAATTGCGCGAATTCAGAGGCGGCAAAGTTTTGGCATGAACAAGGAGTTTCAAGAATTATTATCGCGCGCGAAGTATCGTTAGAAAATATCGGCTTGATTCATGAAAAAGTTCCAGAAGTAGAGCTGGAATGTTTTGTCCACGGAGCGATGTGCGTTTCATATTCTGGCCGGTGTATTTTAAGCAAACTTTTCGCGAACAGAAGCGCGAATAGGGGATGGTGTTCTCAACCATGTCGGTGGGCGTATGATATTAAGCCAAAAGATGAGTTTGGCGATAATGTGGAAATAGAACAGGATCAAAATGGAACATACATTTTGAATTCAAAAGATTTATGTCTGATAAATTATTTGGATCAGTTAAAAGACGCGGGAATTAAATCTTTCAAAATAGAAGGAAGGACAAAGAGCGCTTACTATGTCGCGGGGATTACAAAGCTTTATAGACAAGCGATTGACAATAATTGCGAAAAAATAAATGGATCCGATATAGAATTAGAAAAATTTATGAATAGAGGATATACTTCGGGATTTTTGTTTTCAGAAGAACAGTGTGAACATAACTTTCAAGAATCTCACAAAATTTGTAATTGGCAGTTTGTGGGAGAAGTAGCAGAATCAAATAAAGATGAAATAAACGTGAAAATTCACAATGAGTTGTTTATAGGAGATGAGGTAGAAATAGTTGTTCCACAAGGTGATAATATAAAGTTAAAAATTAATAATATAAAAGACGCGGAGTCGGGAGATATTTTGCAAGAAGCGCATGGCGGACAAGAGAAAATCGTGAAAATCAATATCGGATACAATATCGGACAAAGTGTCGTTATCGGCTCTGTTATGAGGAAAAAGAGGGTATGATTATAAAAATTTTTAAAAATAGTCAGACATTAAAAAATATCATGAGATCTCTTGGATATTATGAAAATGTTAATTATAAGAATGAATTAAACTATGTCAGACCGTTAAATTCAAGCGGTTATCCTCGATTCCACGTGTATCCACGTGAAGCTGGCGACTTTTTTGAATTGAATTTACATCTAGACGCGAAAAAACCATCTTATCGCGGAACTAGCGCGCATAGTGGAGAGCATGACGGAGATATAGTAGAACGCGAGGCGGAGAGAATTAAAAATTTTTCGTGAAAAATATGCAATCTAATTCTGATAATATCGTCAAGACTTGCGAAGAATGAAATATGACGTTAAAATAATAGGCATCAAAGGTCTTCTTCGTCGCTCCGCGGAGCGACTACAGCGAATCAAAAGGAGAAGGCTTACGTGGAAAAACAAAAATGATTAAAGTAAAAAACTTAACAAAAAAATTTGGTGAAACGCTGGCTCTAGATGGAGTTAGTTTTGACGTAAGCAAAGGAGAAGTATTGGGATTTTTGGGGCCAAACGGAGCAGGCAAGTCAACTACGATGAGAATTATCGCCGCTTTTATCGCTCCGACTTCCGGTTCAGTAGAAATAGGGGATTTAGATGTCGCGGATAATTCTTTGGAGACAAGAAAAAAAATAGGATACCTTCCGGAAAGTGTTCCGCTTTATGATGACATGAAAGTGGTGGAGTATTTGAAATTTATCGCGGGAATCAGAGGGATTGAAAAATCCGCGATCAAAGAAAAAATTAAAAAAATGATTGAAGTATGCGGATTACAAAAAGTGATTCGCAGAAATATAGGGGAACTTTCAAAAGGATACAGGCAAAGAGTTGGATTAGCTCAAGCTATGATTCATGATCCAGAAGTTCTTATTTTAGATGAACCGACAACCGGTCTTGATCCAAATCAAATCGCGGAAATTCGCTCTTTGATTAAAACATTAGGGAAAAATAAAACCGTAATTTTAAGCACGCACATTTTGTCGGAAGTTTCCGCGACTTGTTCTCGCGTCATTATAATCAATAACGGAAAAATCGCGGCGACGGGAACTCCAAAAGAGTTGGTGTCAAAATTAAAAGACAAAAATGCTTTATACGTAAAAATTAAAGGTCCAAAAGAAAAAGTATTAGAATGTTTGAATGATATGGAGA
>CAZUBR010000020.1:0-6497 GCA_964618965.1 uncultured Candidatus Saccharibacteria bacterium
TTTTAAGAGTAACAAAAAGATGAATAAAACATTTGAATACATCGCGAAAAATAATTTGGGGGAAATTAAAAAGGGGGTATTTTCTTCAGACGAGAGAACGCAAGTTTACGAAAATTTAAAACATGAAGGATATTCAGTCAGTTCCCTGAAGGAGCTTAATCAAAAACAGCAATCCTCAATTGAAAAGTATTTAAATCGGTTTTCATGGATTACACTTGAAGATAAAATGCTTTTCGTAAGACACTTGTCCGTGATGGTTGATGCTGGTATTACGCTTCCGCGTTCTCTTGGAATTTTACAGCATCAGGCGCGTACTCAACGCCTCAAAAACATTATTAAAGATATCACGGATAATGTTCAGCAAGGAAAAAGTTTGTCGGATAGCATGGGGAAATATGAAAAAGTGTTTGGTCATCTGTTTATTAACATAATAAAAGCGGGAGAAAAAGGAGGGAATCTTAATGGCACTTTAGATTTACTCGCGGAGCATTTGGAAAAAGAGCATTCTCTCATGGCGAAGATAAGGGGGGCCATGTTTTATCCCGCGACGGTTTTATTCGCGATGATAGTTGTTGGTATTGCCATGATGATTCTTGTTGTTCCCAAATTGGCAAGCATGTTCATGGAATTGGGCGTGGCGCTTCCCGTTTCCACGAGACTGTTAATCGGAGTCAGCTTATGGATGAAAAATAATTTTGTTGCCACTATAATTATTCTTGTCATTATAGCAGTGGCGTTTAAGTGTTTCTTGTCATGCAAGCGCGGGAAAAAAGTTTTTCATTTTATAATTCTCAATATTCCAAAAGTGAGCAATATGGTAAAAAAAATTAATGCCGCTAGATTCGCTCGTATTTCCAGTTCTTTAATTCAGGCGGGTATTCCATTGTCGGAATCTCTGAGGTCAACGGCGAAAACTTTGCCAAATATTTATTACCAAATGTCTCTTGAAAAAGTCGCGGATGAAATACAAAAAGGGAAAAATTTTCATGACGCTCTTCAAGAGTTTGATGATCTGTATCCGTTATTAGTGACGCAGATGGCGGAAATTGGGGAAGAAACGGGAACATCGGGAAGCATTCTCGCGAAATTGGCGGATTTTTACGAAGAAGAGATAGATAATTTTACAAAGAATTTATCATCAATTATAGAGCCAGCGCTTATGGTTATCATTGCTTGCGCGGTAGGATTCCTTGCTTTTGCCATGATACAGCCGATGTATTCTCTCATGGGGGCTATTTAATTTATGCGATGCAAAAAAAACATTTTAGGATTTTCCGTGATAGAACTTTTGGCGGTAATTGCCGTTGTTTCAATAGTTCTGCTGATAGGCATTCCTTCTTTAAGCCATTTTTCAGAATCAGCTGGATTAAGAACGGAATGCGATACATTGTCAGCGGTATTAAAGTTGGCTCAACAGGAAGCCGTGTCTCAACAGTACAATCATATTGTGAGGTTTGACACGGATCAAAATCAATGGACGCTTATCAGAGAAGAACCAGATGTCTCAAATCCAGACGTCGTGACGGAGACTGAAGTTCAGAAAAGAAAATTAAAACAGGGAATTTCTATTAAGGAAATAAACGGGTTTGAAAATTATCAAGCGGAGTTTATTCCATTTGGCGCGGTATCAAACGCTGGTTCCGTCATTTTAGAAAATAACGCGGAGAAGCAATGCGTTATCAGCGTTTCTCCCGCTGGGTTTGTTAAAAAAGAATAAAATTCGCGCGTTATGATTAAAAAAAATAAAAATTGAAATCAGAAAAAAGCTTTCACTTTGGTAGAAGTATTGGTCGCGGCGGCTGTTATGGCGCTCGCGCTGACTGCCGTGTCTCAAACTTTTTCCATGGGGATGGAATTGTCCTATAACGCTGAAAAGGAAACAATGGCTGTCGCGCTCGCGCAAGAAAAATTAGAAGAAACACTCTCATTGGGATATGACAATATTTCCGTGGGAGAAAGTGAAAGAGAACGATTTTCAGACGATTCCGAAAGCCATTTTTACGCTTTTGAAAATCAAGTGGAAGTTAGCTATATGAATGAAAACTTAGAAGAAAGTGTTTCGGACACAGGGTTAAAAAAAATAAAAGTCAATGTTTTTTGGCCAAGTCGCGGAGGAGAAGAAGAAGAAAATTTGACGTTATTAATTGCGAAAAAATGATGAAAAAAAATAAAAGATATTTGAAGGGGTTTACGATGATGGAAACACTACTCGCGGTGGGGATTGGAACAACGGTTATTGCCGTGGCGGGAAGCATATATTTTATGGGGGTTAAAACTTATAGGATGAAAAACTTGAGCGCCGAATTAGTGCAAAATGGGCGTATAGCGATAGATCGTATGAGCAGAGAAATAAGGCAAACTTCAGAAATTGCCGTTACTCTTCCCGCGGATGAAGAGGAATCTTTACCGGATGAGATTATTTTTAGAAATGGGCAAACGGAAGATATTAGTTACTTGAGATACTATTTGAATGATGGCAACTTAAAAAGAGAGGAAAGATTTTACTATTTTGAGTCGGATCCAGAAAAAAGTCATGTGATTTGCGGAGCGATTGGAGAGAGCGGAGAATCCCCCAAATGGGATACGGTGAAAGATCAAATTGTTGCGGAAAATTTATCTAACTTGGGATTTTTTGGCGAACCGCTGGTTCACATAAGATTGGTTTTATCTAAATTGAACGTCAATTTGTATTTAGCCACAGCCGTTTTGGGAAGGGGAATTGATTGATATGGTTGGGAATAAGAGAAAAAATGACGCGTCTTCTCATGGATTCGCTATAATTATTGTGGTAATCTTAATTTCTGTTATTTTAATTTTCGCGGGGGGATTCGCGTTGATATCAATCATAGAGAGCAGAGCGACCAATAGTCAAACGCAATCAATCAAAGCGTATTACAATGCTGAATCTGGTATTCAAGAAGCTATCTGGAAAATTCAAAATAATTCTGAATGGAGAGAAAATTTTGCGAATGATCCTGAATGGGAAGAAACGATTGAACGAACAAATCTTTTTTCAGAAGGTGGTTCATACACTGTTCAAATATCTAACAGCGATTTGAATGAAGCAAATCTTTCTTCGTTGGGCAAACAGATTATTAGATCGGATACTTTCGCGCGCAGAATGGTGGGAACTATGATCTATCAGACTGGAGACGCTAGCGAAGAAGCAGAAGATCCCGAGATTGGAGGAGGCGATGGCGGCAACGAAGAAAGCGTAAAAATTCCCAATATGGATGGTACGGTTTTGGCTGTTGATAATGGTTTAAATTTTTCAGGGGTTGTAGCGGATATTACGGGAAACATTTATTCAGATAGCGATATTAATGTTCGTTTGTGGAGCGATGTTGATGTTTCGCGAAACGTGCGAGCGATAGGAGATGTTAATGTAGATGTAAATTCATCCGTGTCTTCCGCGGGAATATCCGCGCGAAATTATCCTCCCGTCCCAGACGTTTTAGAATCTCCATATGTTGGTTTTGATGATCCGAACGATAGTTTATCTATTAAAGCAAGGGCGACAGTTTTAAATCAAGTTTATACCGCGGAAGAATTTAATTTTTTGTTGGAGCAAACTCCAAATTTTTCTAAAGATGGAGCAGTGTATGTTACTGGAGCCGTAAGTGTTGAGAGAGGAGAAAACTTATCAATTAATGGAGCGTTAGCGGCGGATGGAGCTATTACAATAGGAAACATCTGGCAGTGGTGGGATCCATGCGTAGCTAATGACGCTCAAGTAACTATCAATCATGTTGCGGGAAGTCCCGCGGGTATTTTTTCAAAAGGACGGATCATAATCAACACATGCGTGGGGGATATATATATTAATGGGGTGATATACGCCGGAGAAAGTTTTAATATGACTTCAATTGAAAATAATTTTACTCTTGAAGGAGGAGTAGTCGCTCAAGAGATTCAATGGACGGGAATTTGGGATGGGATATCTTTAACTTTTAATGAAAACGCGATGAATGATACATTGAGAACTGGCGGTAGATTCGCTCCTTTAATTAGCTTTGACCATTGGGAGGAAGAATACTAATATGGGAATGCTTAATTTGTTCAAAGTTTATCCGTCAATTACTGGTTTAGATATTTCGGATCAGACAATAAGAGCTGTTCAATTAAGAAAAGTCGGGAAACATTTTGCCCTTGTTAAAATAGGTGAAGAAAAATTGGGAGAGGGAATTATTGAGGACGGGGAGATAAAAGATAAAAAGCAATTTGAAAAATCATTAAAAACTATTCTTGAAAAAAAGAGAATATCGCGCAATATTGTTTATTCTTACCCTGAATTAAAAACATTTGTCAAAATTGTGGATGTTCCCGATCTTGAAGGACCAGAATTGAGAGAATCAATTCGTTGGGAAGCCGAAGCTAATATCCCAATTCAAATTGAAGACGCGTATTTAGACTGGGAAATTATTGAACGAAACGAAATAAGGAACACAAAGAAAATATTTTTGGCGGCGATTTTGCAAAGAATTGCCGATGAATATTCAGAATGTTTAGAGAACGCGGGATTTAAGATTGTGGCAGCCGAGACGGACTCAATGGCTCTTGCTAGAGCGTTAAAAGATCAAGAAAAACAAGCGTTTTTAGCTGTTAATATTGATAAAATGGAAACAATTCTTACGATGATTCATAGAGGTTCCGTTCGCTTTACTTCAAGCATTCAAAAAGAAGATGGCGAGGATATTTTGCCGGATATTCGTCAAGCGTTAGATTTTATTAAAGAACATCTTGTGCAAAATACAAAAATTGAGATTGTGTTATCGGGTGGAGTAGATTTAAATCAAGTCGCGGGAAAAATCAAGGAAGGATTGTCGGAAAACGTATCAACAAGCAATCCATGGAAGCAAATAATAAAAAAAAGGAAAACAAGCGAGGATGGTTTAGGAAATTTTAATGTGGCATTAGGGCTTGCCATGAGAAAATTATGAAAATTAATTTAATTGACAAAACTAGACGCGAAGAATGGGAATTTTATGTTCGGAGAAGAGTTACTATTTTTATCGCGATAGCGTCGCTTGTTTTAATAACGGGATTTTCTATGATTTTTCTTTTTTGGGGTAAAAGTGTTAACAGTATTTTAGATGAGCAGAAAATGCCTGATATAGAGCGTGATATCAGTCAGGAAAAACAGATTAGTGAAAGAATTTCCGTGTTGAATAATGAAATAATTTTTCTAAATCGCTATCTTAGTAATAATATGGCGATAGCAAGGACCGTCCCCATGATTACGGAAATAATTCCCGCTGAAGTGAATTTATTATCCGTGAAATTTATTCATGAGAATAGGACAGTTTCCATTAGAGGAATAAGTAAAGGGAGATCGGGTTTCTTAAAGTTCAAACAATCTCTTGAACAGAATAATGATTTTTATGATATCTATCTTCCAATGTCTAGCGTAACGCAGCAAACAGATATAGAATTCACGATATCTTTTAAGATAAAGGACAAGGAATTCAAATGAATAATAAAGAAAAGAAAATTTTTATTTTTACGGTCATAGGATCAATAGTAGCGATAATGATTGTTTTCTTCTCGCTTTTTATTCCAAGCGTGGCGATATTAAAGAAGGCGTCTGAACGATCAGAAGAGAGAAGGTCTTTTATGGAGGGGATTAATAATTACAATGATAGTTTGGCGGATTTGAAAAAAGGATTGTCTGAGAATGAAGGGGATATAGAGAAGATCAAAGAAAAGTTGCTTTCAGGAGATGATATTATTAGAATTATTGTTTTGCTGGAAAAATTGGCCGAACAGGTGAATGTTGATCAAAAGATTTCTATTTCAAGACAAGCAGAGGACAAGGTAATTCTAAAAAATTCCGTTAGCGGATATTTTAGCAATGTTACGCGATATATTGATGGCGCGGAAAACCTTGAATACATGGTAAAAATTGATGAGGCAACTTTCTCGGCGACAAAAGATGAAAATATATCTAAAGTGGAAATAACTTTTAATGTTCCCATTTATTATCAGACGAATGTGAAAAATATAGAAAATTAATTTTTATTAGTGTTGAACCAAAATGTTTTATAAAATTATAAACAGTTTAGTAAATTTCGCGAGAGAGAAAACAAACATAGCGATAAATATCTATCTTTTTTGTCTAGTTGTTGCCTTGCTGTTTGTGGGTATTGTATCCATGGGAAGTGGTCCGATAAAAACAATGCAAACTGATTTGATTGTTCCAGAGAGCGTTAAAATAGAGGAAGAGCTTCTTAATAGCGTAGTTGATCAGATTAAAATTAGAGAAGAAAATTTTTCAAAAATATCGGAAGTAGAATATCAAAATATATTTAATACCGAAGAAGAAACCACAAGCGATAATGAAAACGCGGAGGTCATTGAAGATTTATAGCGTTGAATATTCTGATTGACCAATACGCTTTTTTTTGGTATTCTTTTTTTAATTGTCCCTGTAGTTCAATGGATAGAACGAGAGCCTTCTAAGCTCCAAACGGAGGTTCGACTCCTCCCGGGGGCACCAG
>CAZUBR010000021.1:0-6254 GCA_964618965.1 uncultured Candidatus Saccharibacteria bacterium
AAAAGAGCCGCAAGAACTCTGTTAATGCATTTAAGCATTCAGCTCTTGCGGCTTTCGGCACGCGGCTAGTCATCTTGCGACTAGCCACAGGTGATGGCTTAGTGGTCGTTAACCTATTCCACCTACCAAGCTTATACTATCAAATTAGAAAGAAATAGTCAAAAAATCCAAATGGGGATCCTGAAACGAAAAAATATACCGGAATAAAAGTTGGAAGGAGAGCAGCATTGACCACGCTTGAAACATCGGGTATAATGCAGGAGATGGAAAAAGTAAAACAATTGGCAAAATATATATATGATTCCTTTAGATACGTTATCGGAGGAATTTTATTAGTTTTGTGGAAGATAGTCTGGTATATCTTAAAACCAATTATTGCTCCGACCGGCGCGAGATCCAAGGCAAGAATGGCTGTTATCACTATTCTTGTTATAACCTGTCTCGCGTTTTTCTATGATTATTCAGTTGGGTTTAATAGAACAGTAGATAAATTGAATGTTTGGAAATCTCTTTTGGCGCGGTCGGAAAATCTAATTTTGAAAGACAAAGGATTTGATCAATGGTTGAATGGTTGGGAATTTCATTATTTTTATAAAAAAGATTTTACTTTGGGGTTAGATTTGAAAGGCGGAACCCATCTTGTGTATTTGGCGGATCTTTCTAACATTGAGTCTGAAAGTTATGGCAACGCAATGGAAGGAGCGCGAGACGTTATAGAAAGGCGGGTGAATATTTTTGGAGTCTCCGAGCCCTTGGTCCAAATTTCAAAAGTAAGCGGGGAGCACCGCTTGGTGGTTGATTTGGCGGGAGTAAACAATGTTGAGGAAGCAATTAAAATGATCGGAGAAACTCCATTATTAGAATTCAAAGAAGAAAAAACGCAAGAAGAAAAAGACGCAAGCAATGAAGATTCGGATATGGGAGTCGTGGCTTTAGATGAAAACGGTAACGAGGTTAATGTTGGCGCGGATATTAATTTTGATCAAAACGCTTTTATGGATCCATTTAAGTTAACACGGCTTTCCGGAAAACAATTAGACAGAGCGGAATTGGTTTTTGATCCCCAGACTTCTCAACCGCAGGTCAGCTTGGAATTTGATAAAGAAGGAACAGAATTATTCGCGGATATCACTCAAAGGAATGTTGGCAAACGAGTAGCGATATTTTTAGATGGAATGATTATTAGCGCTCCGAATGTTAATGAACCGATTTTGAGCGGACGGGCAGTTATTCAAGGAGATTTTACGATTGATGAAGCAAGACAATTAGCTCAAAGGTTAAACGCTGGCGCGTTGCCTGTGCCTATCAAATTGATTGGTCAACAGACAATTGGCGCTACATTGGGGGAAATATCCATTCAAAGAAGCTTGAAAGCGGGCGCGATAGGATTAGCGGTGGTGGCGCTATACATGATTTTGTATTACAAACTATTGGGGATGTTGGCAAGCGTGGCGTTAATTGTGTACGCTGTTTTATCTCTCGCGATCTTCAAATTTATCCCAGTGACTCTCACGTTATCTGGAATCGCGGGATTTATTTTATCATTTGGAATGGCTGTTGACGCGAACGTTCTGGTTTTTGAAAGAATCAAAGAAAAACTGCGTGAAGGAGAAACGCTTGAGACAAGCGTAAAAGATGGATTTGTGAAAGCGTGGCCTTCCATTAGAGACGGGAACGTTTCCACGTTGATTACATGTCTAATTCTTTGGACATTCGCGTCAAGTTCAATCAAAGGTTTCGCGTTAACTTTAGGAATTGGTATCATGGTTAGCATGTTAAGCGCGATCGTTGTGACGAGAAAACTTGTTGATTATACGATTCTTTCTAGATTTTCAAAATGGACTAGAAAAGTAACCTTTTTTTGGAAACCGGGAGCGGGAAAATAAAATTATGCGGATTATACAAAGGAAAAAAATTTGGTTTAGCATTTCAGGGATTCTTGTTATCGCGAGTATTTTAGCGTTGCTTGTTTGGGGACTTAATTTAGGTATTGATTTTTCTGGAGGCACGTTAGTGGAATTTCAATTTGATGAAGTTCTCCCGGAAAATAATGAAATCAAAGACGCTTTACAAGACATGAATCTAAAAGATTTGAGCGTTGCTTCATTAGCGGATAAAAATGTTATTTTAAGATTCAAAAACGTTGAAGGAGGAGATCATGCTAAGATAACTAATACTTTGAAAGAAAAATTTGAAGGAGTTGAAGAACTAAATTTTGAAGAAGTTGGTCCAACAATCGGAAAAGAATTGAAGAAAAAATCAATTGACGCTCTGATTATAGTGATTATCGCAATTGTTTTTTATGTCGCGTGGGCGTTTAGGAAAGTTTCAAAACCGGTTGCTTCGTGGAAATATGGGGTGGCGGCGATCATCGCTCTAATCCACGATATTTTAATTGTGGCTGGAGTATTCGCGGTTCTTGGGAAATTTTGCGGAGTGGAAGTCGGAGTTTCATTTATCGCGGCATTGCTAACTATTTTGGGATATTCCGTTAATGACACGATTGTCGTATTTGATAGAGCAAGGGGAAATCTTTTTAAGGGTGGAAGAGAAACTTTTGAGGAAGTGATAAATAGAAGTATCAATGAGACTATCTCAAGATCTTTAAATACATCTATAACTACATTTTTAGCGCTCTGGGCCGTTTACGCGTTCGGAGGGGAGAGTATTAAATATTTTATGTTAGCGCTTATGATTGGAGTGATTGTTGGAACATATTCTTCAATTTTCATAGCAGGCCCGCTCATTGTGGCATGGGAAAAATGGCAAAATAAAGCATAAAATTGTTTTCTAAAGCGTTTTTATTGTCTGACAGCATTTATCGCGGATAATGCTGTTTTTCTTGACACATTTTACGGCGTATGCTATACTACGTATAGATTAAATTAGATTAGATTAAGGGATAAGAAACGTGAAAAAATATTTAGACATCGTAAAAAAAGAATTTCAGAAAAACCCTGAACCAATTATAGTGGTCAAGGAAGTTTTGCGTATTCTTCCAAAGAGAACAATGGATGTGACGGAAAAAAGATTTGGACTTGACGGAGAGGAACCGAAAACTTTAGAAAGAATTGGGAAAAACTATGGAATTACGAGAGAAAGAGTTAGACAAATTGAGGCAAGCGCTTTCAATAAAATTAAAAACACGGGATCTGACGCTCCAACGCGTCCGATAGCCGATGTCTTGGAAACGATTTTCAGAGAAGAAGGTGGAGTGTTAACTGAAGAAAAACTTTTTCAAGAATTGTTAGAGTTTAACAATAACGCGGAGTTGAATGCTAGAGCAATTCGTTTTATACTTTCAATAAGCGATAAGTTTTACAAAATTAAAGAAACTGAAAAATGGAAAATGGGGTGGACGCTTGATCAAGAAAATTTCAAGACAGTCAACGCTATTATCAATGATTTTATAAATCTTTTTGGCAAAACTAAAAAAGTGGTTTCTGAAGATCAACTAAAACAGTTTTTAGTTGAAAATGGTTCCGCGTATTTTAATGATTTGGACAATAGCGCTATTGTTTCATACATTGGAATGAGCAAAAATATAGGAAGAAATCCTTTTGGTCAGTGGGGGAAGAAAGAATGGGCGGAAATTTCTCCACGCGGAGTTAGAGATAAGGCTTATCTTGTGATGCTTCATACTAATGAGCCAATGCACTTTAGAGTAATTACGGAAAAAATTAACAACGCGAATTTTGGAGGCAGACAGGCTTTCTCGCAAACTGTGCACAATGAATTAATCAAGGATGATAGATTTGAACTCATGGGAAGAGGTATTTACGCCTTGCGAAAAAATAAAGCTGAATCGGATTTGATTAAAAATAATTTAATACAGATTCTTAAAGAAGTAAAACAACCAATTAGCAAAGATGAAATTATTAAGAAAATTTCTAGCGTTAAAAATGTGAAAAAAAGCTCTGTTTCAATAGCTTTGCAAGATTCTAAAATTTTCAAAAAAACAAAAGAAAACAAATACACATTATGTTCAATGACCAATCCCCGCTTTTAATTCAGGCGATAAACATAATTCTATCTTTCTGGTGGGTTTACTTGTTTTTCGCGTTGTTGATTGTGTTTAGAAACGAATGGTTGAACTATGTTCAGGATAAATTCGCGGAAGCTCAAGAATGGGTTGTCATAGAAGTCCAGATTCCAAAAGAAGAAGGTTTGGGACCGAAAGCCGCTGAACAGATATTCGCGGGCATTAATGGGACCGGAAGCAAAGGAACTTTAGCGGAAAGGTATATTAAAGGGAAAACCCCCGATTATTTTAGTTTTGAAATAGTAGGTATCAATGGAGAAACCCATTTTTTTGTTAGAACATTGGAAAAACATAGAAATTTGCTTGAGTCGTTAATCTACGCTCAATATCCTACCGCTATGATAAGCGTAGTTGAAGATTACACAAGTATTATTTCTAAAGACGCTCCAAACAAAAATTACAATCTTTTTGGGACTGAATTGATTTTAGCTAACGAGCCACACTATCCGATTAGAACTTATCAATTTTTTGAGGATAATTTGGCAAAGAGAATTATTGATCCATTGAGCAGTTTTTCGGAAATTTTGGCCAAATTGCAAGAAGGAGAGATGGTAGGGGTTCAAATTCTTGTGAGAGCCACTGATAACAAATGGAAAGAAGAGTCGGATAAAGCGGTCGCGAAACTTACGGGAAAAAAGGTCGCTCCGAAGCCAAAAACCGGAATGGAAGATTTATCAGCGAGAGTAAAATGGGACATAAAAGATTGGGTGAACAATTTATGGAGAGGAATCACTTTCAGGGAAGTTAATCCGCAAATATATCCAGAAGATAAAACTCCCGAAGGTGTTGGAACATCGCTTGTTCAACATCTTTCTCCCGGAGAAAAAGATGCCGTGAAAGCGATAGAAGAAAAGTCCGCGAAGGTTGGTTTTGAATCAAAAATAAGGATTCTTTATTACGCGAAAAGCGATATTATGAACATTGGTCGTTTTGGAGCCATTATGGGAGCGTTCAAACAATTTAGCGCTCAAAACCTTAATTCATTCAAACCAGATTCAAAGAAAATAACAAAAATAGATTATTTATTCAAAAATTTTCGCGTCACATATCGCAAGAGAAAGTTAGTGGACGCTTTTATTAAAAGAAAATTAAGAGAAACAAAAGATATTTTAAATATTGAAGAGTTGGCGACGCTTTTTCACTTTCCTGATATTATGGTTCAGGCTCCCATGATGCCAAGAGTGGAAGCAAAAAAAGCTCAGCCACCAATGGAATTGCCAGTTTAACTATACGTAGGATCTATAAATTATATGGAAAACGCGGAAAACAAAATAACATATTTCGCGAAAACTAATTTTCGCGGTCAGGAGAAAGTTTTTGGGATTAAACAAGAAGATCGTCGCAGACATGTTTATTTGATTGGAAAAACTGGCATGGGAAAAACGAATCTTCTGAAAAATATGATTATTCAGGATATTCAAAATGGTCACGGAGTCGCTTTTTTGGATCCGCATGGAGACGACGCGGAAGACATTTTGAACTTTATTCCAAAAGAGAGAATAAATGACGTAGTTTATTTTAATCCCGCCGATCAGGATTATCCAATAGCTTTTAACATTCTTGAAGCCACGGAAGGCATGGGCAAAAAACATCTTGTCGTTTCTGGCCTTATGGGGGTTTTTAAGAAGCTCTGGCCGGATGTTTGGAGCGCTCGCATGGAGTACATTCTTAATAATACTATTTTGGCGTTAATAGAATATCCGGGGAGCACGATGTTGGGTATTAATAAAATGTTTGCCGATAAAGAATTCAGAAAGAAGATTGTTGACCATGTCAGCGATCCGATGGTAAAATCTTTTTGGGTGAATGAGTTCGCGAAATATACCGATAGGCTTGCCAGCGAGGCGACAGCTTCTGTTCAAAACAAAGTGGGGCAGTTTCTATCCGCTTCAATTATCAGAAACATTATCGGACAACCAAAATCAACAATCAACGCGCGCGACATTATGGATAATCAGAAGATCTTTATAGTCAATCTTTCTAAGGGAAAAATAGGGGAAGACAATATGAATCTTTTGGGAGGAATGATAATTACTAAATTGCAAATGGCGGCGATGGAAAGAGTGGATATGCCTGAACATGAAAGAAAAGATTTTTATCTTTATGTTGATGAGTTGCAAAACTTTGTTAACGAATCTTTCGCGGGAATTCTTTCCGAGGCGAGAAAATACCGTCTTAATTTAACACTCACTCATCAGTATATTAATCAGCT
>CAZUBR010000022.1:0-6147 GCA_964618965.1 uncultured Candidatus Saccharibacteria bacterium
ATATAAAAACGAACGTTTAATTTCAATTTCCGGAGACTGTCCATACACAGGGGTTTTTAGCGTCCCTGAGAACTTTACAATCAAACAAGTTTTGGAATTATCCAAGAACATAATGACCTATGATTATTTTGTTCAAGTAGGAGGAGGAGCCAGCGGAATTGTTTTGAATAAAAATCAGTTGAATCGTCCGTTAATGGGCATGGGGGCGATAATTGTCCATAAGAGAGACATTACCAAAGTTGGAGATTTAGCGTTGAAATGGGCGAAATTTTTTAGAGACGAGAGTTGCGGGAAATGTGTTCCATGCAGAGAGGGAACATATAGAATTTGTGAAATTTTAGAGTCGGAAAAACCAAATTGGGATATGCTTTATGATATTTTTGATACTATGGAAAAAACATCTTTTTGCGCGATGGGAACGATGGCGTCGGCGCCTTTTAGGAGTCTGGTCAATAATGTGCTAACAAAATAAGTCGTGGAATTTTAACTTTTTGATTCATGATTATAACAATAGACAATAAAACGATAGAATGCGAAGAAGGCGAGACTATTCTTCAGGTCGCGAGACGCGTTGGTATTGATATTCCCGCTTTATGTTATCACTCCGATTTACCGATTAAAGCGAATTGTCGGCTTTGCGTTGTTGAAATAGAGGGAATGGATCGTTTACAGACATCATGCTCAACGAAAGTAAAAGAGGGAATGGTAGTTAAAACGGAAACAGATGAAATTTTACAAACCAGAAAAGTGAATTTAGAACTTTTGTTCGCGGCGCACGTTGAAAAATGTCCGACGTGCGTTTACGATAACAGATGCAAAATTCAAGATTTGGCGGAAAAATACAATATAAAAATAGACGACAGAATGAAAGACAGAAAACATGGAAGGGAAACTTACGTATTCGGAAAAGCGGTTAAAATAGATCTTTCAAAATGCGTAGATTGTCAAAATTGCGTTGACGCGTGCCAACTTCAGCAAGCGAGATTTTTGGAAACGCGAGGGAAAGGATATAAAACTCAAATTTTACCCGCTGATGATGGAACCAAAGATTGTATTTATTGCGGGCAGTGCGTGGCTCATTGTCCCGTGGGAGCCGCTTCGGAGTATAATAATATAAATGAGGTTGAAGAAGCGATCAGAAAACTTGATAAAATTGTTGTCGCTCAAATTGCTCCTTCAATTCGTTCAAGCATAGGAGAGGAATTTGATTACGCGGGAGGTATGGTTTCCGTTCAACAACTCGCGGAGGCGATGAGAATAATTGGTTTTGACAAAGTTTTTGACACCTGTGTCGGAGCGGATATTACGACGATAGAAGAAGCGAAAGAGCTTGTTGAAAGATTAGAGACGGGGAATAATTTACCAATGATGACATCTTGTTGTCCGGGGTGGGTGAAGTATGTGGAGTTTTACCATCCGGAGTTTATCCCTAATCTTACCACTGTGCGTTCCCCCCAGACTATATTGGGCGGGATAGTGAAAACTTATTACGCTAGGTTGCAAGGAATAAATCCGGAAGATATTGTGGTAGTTTCTGTCATGCCTTGCACAGCCAAGAAATTTGAAATCGCGAGAGATGAATTAAAATTAGAGAATGGAATCGCTCCAGTTGATTATGTTTTGACAACAAGAGAAATGGCGGTTCTGCTGAAAAAATATAAAGTTAATCCTTTTAATGTTAAAGGGTGTCCTCTTGATAATCCTTTGGGAGATCCGACGGGAGCGGGAATAATTTATGGAGCAAGCGGAGGAGTGATGGAATCCGCTATCAGAACCGCGTATTTTATGGTAATGGGAGAAGAGTTTCAGGGGATAAATTACGAAAAAGTCAGGGGGATCAAAGGAATTAAGAGAGGAACGCTTAAACTTGGTGGACGCGATTTGAGAGTGGTAGCGACAAGCGGGATGGAAAATGCCGTAAAAATTTTAGAAGAAGCGCGACAAAATCCTTATGTTTATGATTATATTGAAATTATGGCGTGTCCAGGCGGATGTATCGGCGGAGGCGGACAGCCGATTCCTGTTGATGACACTATCAGACTAAGACGCGCGAAAGCGTTATACGCCTTGGACCAAAATAGTCCAATTCGCGTTGCTCATAAAAACCAAAGCGTGATAAAATTTTATGAGGATTTTTTGGACGAGGAAGATGGAAGGGAAGAACTTCTCTATACGCATTTCAGGAATAGAAAGATTGGCAGACGATGACAATAGATGAAATTTCAAATGACAAATTTCAAATTTCAAAAAAATATCAAATATCAAAACTCTCTCCCTTGTCATTGCGAGGAATGAAACGAAGTGGAATGACGAAGCAATCTCGTAACCACAACGGTAGTAACAACTTAGGAGATTATATATTATTTGATGTGATAAACATTATCATACCACTAATAACGTCGCCGTTGTATAGTTACGAGATTGCTTCTCCTCTCGTCAAGCTCAAGAATCGCGATGACAAGAAAGGGGAATTACAAAATTAAAAATTAATCAATTATTATGCAAACACAATCAATCACAAAAGTAAAAAATTTAATAAATGCCAGAGCGTTTTCTATCACTTTGAGGTTAGTAATTTTTATTGCCGTGGCAACGGCTATTCCCGCTATTTCGCGCGCGCAGTGGATGACCGGCCCATTGGTAAACATGGTTTTGTTTTTATCGGTGATTTATTGCGGACTTTCAGGCGCTTTGATTGTTGGAATGATTCCAAGCGTGATCGCGTTGTCTGTTGGACTTCTTCCTGTGGCGATCGCTCCAGCTATTCCTTTTATAATGATTGGCAACGCGGTAATGGTTTCCATATTTTATCTCGCAAAGAAAAAAGGATTCTTGATCGGAGTGATTGATGGAAGTTTATTAAAATTTATTTTCTTGCTTTTGACCGTTCCTATTATCGCGAGGCTTGTAGCGAGTTCGGCAATAGCGCGAAAAATAGCTCTGATGTTCGGCTGGCCGCAATTAGTCACCGCGCTGGCGGGGGGCGTTCTGGCGTGGGGAACTCATAAATTTCTCTTATCAAGATATCAGTGACTTTAAGACTGTTTTCTGCTACAATGGAATAGATGAATGATGTTTTGAAATTAGCAATCTGTCCGGAATGTAAAGAAAAAATAATAGAAAAAGAATGTCCTAAATGCGGGCGTGTTTTTGATATTGATGAAAATGGAATTATTAATCTATTGCCGAAAGAAATAGATGAGTGGGTTAAAATTGAATCGGAATTCCATGACCAAGAAGCGGAGGAATACGGTAAAATAAATTGTTTAGCGACGGTGAGAAACATTTATTTACATCGGCAATTTCTCAAATGGATCGTAAAAAAATCAAAAACGCGGATAAAACTCCAGAAATGCCGCGTTCTAGAAGTAGGCGGAGGGACGGGAAAAGATGCTTTGACAGTTGCTCAAGTCGGAGAGAATATCAAAGTGATAGTTTCCGATATATCTAAAGAAGCGTTGAAAGTTGGGATTAAGAGCAATGGTGAAATAAAAAATATAAATTATTGTCAGATAAACGCGGAAAATTTACCGTTTCAAGACGGCGCGTTTAACTGTATTTATATCGTAGCGGCTTTGCATCATCTGCAAAATCCAGAAAAATTTCTAAAGGAAGCGCGTAGATGTCTTAAACAAGGAGGAAGTTTGGTAATCGGCGTTGAGCCAAACAGATATGGACATGTTTTATACCAGAAACTTGTATTTGGGTTTTGGAATTTTTTGAAATCTAAAAAACGTGATTGCCAAAAAGTGGAATTGAAATCAATAGGGGACGAAAAAACAGAAGGATTTACGCGCGGAGAATTGAAAGTAATGTTAAAAAAAGCGGGATTCTCTAGAATCAAAATAGAGCCGAAGTGGTTTTTGACGGGTTTTTACCATACATTCGCGCGGAAATTACGATGGTTAGATCAGCCGTGGATTGATTATATTCTTATGCCATTTGATTTTATTTTTGAATACATTCCCGCGCTAAATAATTTTTGCTGGCATTGGAACGTGAAAGGACAAATTGACGCGAACGCGGAACGAATAAACACGAGTCATGAATAGTATATGCGATATTTCATCAGAAGAAGATATAAATATTTTGTTATAGCTATTGATAAGATTGGCGAATTTTTTGTCGGGATAAAAAGAATTTTTATTCGTCCGAAAAAATTTGAAAAAGATAAAATCAATACTATAATTTTACTGGTACTAGATTTAATTGGAGATGGAATTTTGGCGACTCCGGCAATACGAACTGTCAGAGAAAATTTTCTCAAGGCAAAGATTACCGTTGTGGTTGGTCCTTGGAATAAAGAGATGTTTGAAAATAATCCGAATGTTGATGAAATAAAAATTATCAATTCATTTTGGGCAAGGTCTAATAATTTGAGCTTATGGCAAGAAATAAAAACATTCATCGCTATTTATAGACAAACAAAAAAAGAAAATTATGATTTGGGGATTGACTTCAGGGGAGAATTTTTAAGCATTCTGCTTTTGCGAAAAATGGGAGTGAAATATAAGGTGGGGTATGGGATAACCGGGGGAGGATGGTTGCTTGATAGACGCGTGAATTACGAAGGAGATAGATTCGCGAAACATGTCGTTGAAAGAAATCTTGATTTGTTGCGAAGCCTAGATTTACAAATTAGCGGTAATGTGAATTTGTCGGTTTATCCATCAGAAGAAAATAAAAAAGTCGTGGATAAATTTTTGTTAGAACATGGTATCGCGGAAAATAGCAGAATTGTTTTAATTCATCCTGGATCTAAAGATCAGGCGAGACGCTGGAATGACGAGCGGTGGGCGGAGGTCGTAACGTGGTTGTTAAAAAATAAATATAAAGTTATATTATCGGGAGGACCAAATGATAATTTTCAATTTTCAATTTTTCCGCCCAGGGCGGACCATCCTCAAGCCGGCAATTTTCAAGTAAAAAATAAAGTTAATTTTCTCGGATATTCAATTTTAGATTTAGCGGAGTTGGCAGGACGGGTAGATCTATTGCTTTGCGTGAATTCCGCTCCTTTGCATATTGCTTCCGCGCGAAAGATACCAACGATTGTACTTTTTGCCGGTTCGTATCCACAAACCTACGGTCCGTGGCAAAATGATAAATCCGTGGTATTATTTAAAAATGTTGATTGCTTTCCGTGTGGAAAGGCGGTTTGCGAGAATAATATTTGCATGAGAAAAATATCAGTTCAAGAAGTAATTGGCGCGATCCAAGATATTAAACATACATGAATAAATGTCTAAACATCAAAAATATATTTTATCTATTCCAAGCGATATGCGTAATACTTATCGCTGTTGGCGTTCTCCCGCGTTACTATTCTTTTTTTGTCGCTGGCGCTATTTTGCTGTATATATTATTCGCGGACTGGATTGACGCTCTCTGTTTCTCTATCGCTTCAATTCCTTTTTATATCGCTCTTCCAATAACCGCGGGAATGGACAGGTTGATGGTTTGGAGATTTGTTTTTCTTGAACTTTTTGTTTTATTGATAATCAAAAATAGAAAGTATATTTCAGAAAATTTTAGAAGAATCAAGGAAAGGTTCGTCATAACATCGTTTAGAAAAGATTTTGTGAGATGCCATGCCGTTGAGTTAGGAATGATAATTCTCGCGTTAATAGCGACAATGTCTTTGCTTGGAGCCGTTGATAAATCCGCGGGAATAAAAAGGATAATTTATTTTCTTAATATATTTCTATTTTATTTTGTTATCGTCTATGGAATTAGATCTATTGATGAGGCGAAAAAAGCCGTAAAATCATTGGCAGTCGCGGGTGGAGTTTTTGCTTTTATCGGGTTTTTACAACTTGTAATTCTCTATTTCGTTCCATACCAATCTTTTTGGGTATTTTGGTCGGAGAGAATCGTCAAAGCTTTTTACGGTCAACAATTAAGCCAGTTTCTTTCTTTCAATAATACATGGTTTGCTTTTTCATCGTCTGGATCCGCGTCATTGCGTATGTTTTCACTTTTGCCGACATCTCACGCTTTTGCCATGATCATGATCTTATTGATTTCTATTCCATTCTCTTTGTATTATTCGCGAGAAAAAAACGCGAAAAGTAAAATTCTGCTATGGGCATCTCTCTCTTTCTTAATGCTTGGAGTAATTCTTTCTGGAAGTAGAGGGTCATGGAT
>CAZUBR010000023.1:0-5995 GCA_964618965.1 uncultured Candidatus Saccharibacteria bacterium
TTGGCAAATACTATACAATCTGCCCCGATCCGCCTCGGGCGGAGAGGCAATAAACGCTGAACATACAATTTGGCTCGGGGATAGGGACTCGAACCCCAATTGACGGGACCAAAACCCGCTGTCCTACCATTAGACGATCCCCGAAATTAATTAACTGACCACGTTTCCACCAAACATTTCCAGCGCTTCCGATAATATATCTTTTGATTCAACGCTATTTTCTTCTTTGGTCTTCTCAACAGGATTATCATTAACTTCAATTCCCATTTGAGCTAACTCTTCCTTGAGAAGACATCGTATATTCAATTTCTTTCCCATAATTGAATCAATAACAGACTCTATTAAAATTTTATTCTGTTGCGTATTTAATCTTTCCCTATGAAATTTATGCTTTACTAAAATTAGCAAATCATTATTCAAAATCTTCACGGGAACACATGAACTTAAAAAAGCGTGGATAGAATGATTTTTTTTCTTAATATCCGTTAAAATCGCGCTCCATTGCTTTTGAGATATTTCTGAACAATACGCGTCATTATTCGCGTTGTTACCAGCATTTTGATTTTGATTTATCTTGCTATCGTCAGAAACATTATTAGTTTCGCTATCGCTTTTATCAGTATTCTTACCACTTTTTTCCTCTCTTGTCAATTCATTCCGCGTTGAACATTCCACGATTGCCATTTCCAAATAAACGTGCGGGAAATCTGAAAATTTCATTTTGTCTCGCGCTTCCATCAATTTTCTCATGATGAAAATAAAAATATTTTTGGAAGATTGTCGCGATAGATTTCGCGCGCGGATTATATCTTCCTCTGTATAATTTTGAGCGATAATTTCTGACAAATTATCGTTTATGCTTAACATCAAAATCCCTCTGAAATATGAAATCAGAGATAAAACAAAAATAGATAAATCTTTTCCTTCATCTAAAAGATTGCTGACAAATTGAATTGCCCGCGCGGTATTTCCCCGCAAAATTTCTTCCGCGAGCTCATGAATCGCCTTTTGATCCGGCAAACCCAAAGTTCTTTGAACATCCGCTAACGTAATATTCTTTGGACTGATTAAAAGTATTTGTTCCAAAAAACTTTCCGTGTCTCTTAAACATCCTCCGCAATTAGCGGCAATCATTTCTAACGCTTGCTTCTCGGCCGAAATTCCTTCTTGTTTAACAATGTTTTCAAGACGACTAACAATTTTGTCCATTGGGATCCGCGAAAAGTCAAAACGCTGGCAACGAGAAATAATTGTCGCGGGAAGTTTATATATTTCCGTGGTCGCCAAAATAAAGATAGTGCGTTCAGGCGGTTCTTCTAATGTTTTTAGAAACGCGTTAAAGGCCTCTTTGGTAAGCATATGCGCTTCATCTAAAATGATGACTTTGTATAAATTTTTCGCGGGAGAAAAACCAACTCCTTCTCGCAATTGTCTAATTTCATCTATCCCGCGATTTGACGCGGCGTCAATTTCCGTAAAGTCTAAAGACGTCCCTGACGCAATTTCCAAACACGATCCGCATTTTCCGCATGGTTCAAAGTCCTCGCTTAAATTTTCGCAATTAACAGCTTTGGATAGAATTCTCGCGACAGTTGTCTTCCCAACTCCTCTTGGACCCGAAAACAAATAAGCATGCCCTATATTTTTTCTTTTGATGGCACCTTTTAATATCTTTACTATATTTTCTTGTCCGGACAGATCGGAGAATTTCTGCGGACGATACTTACGATAAATAACCATAACGAAGTCCTTAAAGCTAAAAGTTCATAGAGCCCAAAAAGTCCACGCAACGCTTTCATTATTATTCGTCGGACTTTTGACTTTTAATTTTTGACTTTAAAAACTATGAGCTTATATCCCATAAAATCCCAAACCATAGTTAAAAAAACTGCTGAAGCATTGCCAATATTCGCCCAAAGTTTTGTCCACAATACCGCGTTTATGTTGAATAATGGAGCAACCCGCAAATTGTTAATAACAAAAGACGCGGAATAAGTTTTAATGGCTAACCCTCCCAATGAAATAACAAAAAACATTACAATCTGTTTTCTTAAATCATTGGGATTGACGCTTTTATTTTTGAATGTCCACTTCTTATTCCAAATAAAACTGTTAGTCACCGCGAAACAAAAAGAAATACCTATTAAAATACCTATATATTTACCGCTATAAATTCCGGTCATCCACATTAAGATATTCAAAACGACAAAATCAACTAACGTATTAAGGACGCCTACTGAAGCGCATTTAACAAACTGAAAAACGGTTTCAACTGTTTGAGTGGTGAGAAACCGTTTTAGAAACCTTTCTAAAAAGTCTACCTTATACTCTATTTTTTTACCATTCAAAGTCTCCAATTTGATTCTCTAAACTTTCTTGGCTTGCTATAGCTTTAGCGGAAGCAACTTTTTTAGAATTAATAATTTGGTGATCCTCATCTTCCGCGACAAAAGTATCCGTAGAACCGCCTAAATTTTCTGTAAAACCCGTTTCAAGCACATTTTCTATCGCTCCCCAAATAGACGGTTTGTCCCTTGGCACTAACAGCACTACTTTATCCCCGCTTTGAACCTTAAAATAAGTGACAGAGGCAAAGAGAATTTTGTAAGTCTTGTCTTCAGCTTCAGCGACAAATCCTCTTCCGGTTCCATCTTCCCTAATTGTCGCGATTACGCGGTTTCTCTCAATTGGGCCGATTTGTTTGAATATAAAAGATCCGTTGTCCGTAATCGTAAGTTTGAGACGATCGCCTTCCACCAATTTTGATTTGCTAGCATAATTAGCCGACACTGGATACATTTTCCCCGCGTCATCAATCATGCTCTGCCCATCAAATCTTCCTTCTATGACATTCTCGCTTTCTGTTTCACCAACACCAACAGAGGACAGAGCAAAGGCGCTACCACCTGTCATACTTTGATATATTCTTTTGGCTTCTCTAACGCTTCTCTCCGCGCCGTCAATAAGCTCTTTTATTTTTTGTATTTCTTCCCCCATGATTTTGTTTTTCCTGTTTGTTTTCTATATTATAACATGACAACTTTTTGGTGTCTATATTCAGATCAAATTTTGCTCGCCGCGAAGTGTTGATAAGTCACTCAGACAGCTTATTCATCTCATTTTGAACGTTTCCCAAACGCGCGAATATCTCGCTTTCAACATTTTTTCTCGCTCTGCCAAACCGAAGAGCGGAAAGTTCTCTTAACATTTTTCTGGATTCTACGTTTTGGACGTTATCAGGGAATGGAATGTGCAAACTAAATGGTTGAGATAAAACTCCATTCACTAGAATCTTAGAAAATCCGTTTAAGTTGGAAACATTTGCCAAATCGTTTTTGTCAAACACCGGAGAAAATTCCTTCTCTAAAACTTCCGCGTCTTCCATCCCCGTTCTCAAAACTACTATATTCCCAATGTTTCCAAAAATCGCTTTTCGCAAATTAACACTTTCGTCTTTTGTTCCCGCGCTCTCAATTTGAGATAGATATTGATGCGCGACAATTAAATTTAGTCTATATTTTCTCGCTTCAGATAAAATTGACGCGAATGAAGATGAAGCAAAGTTTTGAAATTCATCAACATACAGATAAAAATCCTTGCGTTCTTGTTCTGGGATATCGCTCCGCGACATAGCCGCCATTTGAAGTTTCGCGACTATAATCATACCTAGCAATGACATGTTAATTTCCCCGATAGACCCCTTGGACAAACTAACAAGAAGTATTTTTTGATTGTCCATAACCTCTCTAAAATTAAAAGCCGAGTGTGTTTGCCCAATTATATTTCTCATTGTGCTATTAGTAATAAACGCTCCGAATTTTGAAGCAAAAAATGGGATCATTTCTTGTTTTTCTCTTGCTCCCGTTTTCGCCATTTGATTCTCCCAGAAACTTTTTACTATCGGATTAGTGACTTTCTCCACCCATTTTTTCTGAAAATCATCATCGGTAAATAATCGGACTATATCAATCAGTGTTCCCGGATTTTCATTGTCCGACATCAACGTAAGCGTCCCATTTCTAAAATAATCCTGAATTCTCGGTCCAAACATCTCGCCTCCAAATAATTTTATGAAAATGCTCATCGCCTCGTTTGCCAAAAGATCCTTCTGCCCTTCGTGCCTTGACTCCAATAAGTTAAACCCTAATGGCCTTTCGGTATCAACAGGATCAAACACAATTATATCTTCCGCTCTTTCTTTCGGGGTTCTCTCTAAAATAGCGTCAATCAATTCTCCATGCGGATCAATCACGCAAACTCCTTCACCATTTTTAATATCCTGTAAAATAAGGTTAGTTAATAAAACCGACTTTCCCGTTCCGGTTTGCCCAATTCCATACATGTGTCTTCTCCTGTCTTCTCTGGAAACTTTAATTTGAGTTTTAATTCCACGATAATTATTCTCTCCAATAGTGATTCCTTCTTTAGGCAAGTTGGCAGGCGCCTCCGCTTCTCTTGAATCCAATTCTTTTACTCCTTGCACTTTTTGAACAGTTGGGAAATGAAAAATGCTCGCCAATTCTTCTGATCCTAGAATGAATGAATCCTTCGGATCAAACGATCTAAAAATATACTGCCAAATTAATTTTTTGTTTTTTGGTAAAAATCTTCTTCTAAACTTAAACGAATTTGTTTTTGATGAATGAAATTGAGCGAAGGATCCTTCTAAAGAATCCAACATGGCTTCCGTTTTCTCTTTAGTTTCCGCGCATGATACTATTCTTATATTCACGGAAAAACCTTGTTTGGAAGACTTTTTCTCCAAGGACTCCATAAGCCCCTGTTGCGCTGGCGTTAATTTTTCGTCTTGTCTCTTTTTTTCTTGCTCTTTTCTTTCCGCGTCTTCCGGTTTTGTCTTTGGCATAATCATATTCCCTAGTTCTTTCGCTATCCCCGCTCCAATCTGACCGGCAACGCCCGTTCCCTCAATCTTTTTTCCTTCTTGGATTTTTTTTGCCGCCTCGCTCCCCGCCTTCTCCCATCCTTTATTGGCTGGTTTCATTAAAATTTGAATCGCGGATCCGTCCTCCACTCCAGTTTTACTGAAGGCGTTAATAATTTCTCTTAATGAGTCCGACTCTAATTCTCTGTATGTTTTAATTGGAAACATGAAGTTTTTCACAAGCGTTCCAATAGAAACCGCCACCGCGGAATTTTCTCTAAATATAGAATAATCGTTAGGCAATTCTTCTATTTTCGCGTCAGGAATCACCCCTAAAAGTTGTTTTTCCAAAAAATCTTTGTATTTGCGAGGAACACCAAGCATAAAGTTCACTCTCTCGTCAATCATAGCTATTTCCAACGCGATGTGCGGACTGCCAATCATAAATTTTTTCCACTTGCTATTTTCTTTCAACGTGACCAGCCCCGCCAAAAACTGTTCCATGACAGCGATTTCTTCCCTTAATTTCTCAAGAGTATTAGTATTTTGATCGCCTGTTTTTGATGGAACTAACACCAAAAGCAGAGCCATATCTAATGACCTCGCCACAACAAATTTGTGTTTTAGCCCAGCAATCATGACCCACAGGGCAACCGCGACGCATGTTATACCTAAAATCAAAACCGCCGGAGCTAGAAATATATTAAGATTTTGCATTTACTATTTGTTTTTGTTAGCTAACGCGTCGTGAAAAGCGTCTAAAATTTCTGGAGCTGAATTATTATCAGCGTATTCAGTGGCAATTGTTTCCGCCTCATTCAAATTCCTTTTTGCTATTTTTAGCAGGACTCCGAGCAATTCTTCTTTTCCCGCTCCCGCGGATTTTAACTTTTCTAAACCATCCGCGTCTTTAATCAGCGCTATTTCTTCTGACGCGACTTCCCGCAAATTTTGATCTTGCGATTCTCTTTTGGGTTCTTGTTCATTCATAGTTAAAACATGATTAGATTAATTAATCTTCGGATAATTTTTTCAACAAACCTCCCAAGCCATGTCAGGCGCTCTCCTTCCACCATTGCTTGAGTGATAATTTTTTGATTTTTATTTTGATAC
>CAZUBR010000024.1:0-5903 GCA_964618965.1 uncultured Candidatus Saccharibacteria bacterium
ATATATATCTGCCATTATATTAACGATAGATCCCGCGCTTATATTTTGTCCATTTCGCGGATGCGTGATAGTGATATTGGGTTTATTCTCAATCGTGTGAACATCGTCATATTCCCGCGGGATTTCCTCTATATATCCATTTTCTATGCCCCACGTTTGAACCGCTCTTTCCCAGTTTTCATATTGAGGATCGTTCGCTGGGTTTTCTGGAGCGGGTCCATTTGGATTATTTTTGTCAACGTAATGAAGAATACAATGAACGCGTTTTAATTTTTTTTCTTCAATTAGGTATTCTGGAGTGAATTCAGTCGCTAACTTTTTAGAGATTGAATCAATTCTGTAAACAGTCGGATCTTCTATTGAGCCTTTTAATATAGGGTTGATGATTTCTATTTCTTCCGGTTTTATAAAATTTTCAACGGGGGTTCCTTCAAGCGCTTTTTTCATAAAATCATTCCAAATAGGAGCGGCGGCGGAACTTCCCCCCGCTTTTCCTTTCATGGGGGCGTTATCATTGTTTCCCGCCCATACGCCAACTGCTAGCGATGGAGTGTATCCAATTGTCCACGCGTCTTTAGCGTCGTTTGTCGTGCCAGTTTTGGCCGCTACCGGACGATTTCCAAGATACAAGTTGCTCCATGCTCCAAATGCCGGAGTTCTAGCTTCATTATCGGACAAAACATCGGAGATCATTCTCGCGTATTGAGGATCTAAAACTCTTTGCGGAGAATTTTTTGTTTCAAAAATAGTTTTTCCGTGTCTATCTTCTATTTTCAGTATGGAAGTTATTGGATTTTTTATTCCATCGTTTGCCATTACTCCATAAGCGGATACAATTTCCAAAAGGCGTACTTCTCCCCCTCCAAGAACTAACGACAAACCGTATCTCGCGGGATCCGTGAGAGATGAAATCCCAAGTTTTTTTGCCAAGTCAAAAGTATCGCGCTCCCCAGCGAGGTAAAGAGTTTTAACAGAAGCGACATTTTTAGACATTTGCAAAGCTGAACGCATTGTGATTGGTCCAAGATAAGTATCATCGTAATTGTGGGGAATATAGTCATTAAAATCAGTTTCAACATCAAATAACACGGTTTCGGGAGTGTATCCTTTTTGAAAAGCCGTTAAATACGCGAAGGGCTTAAAAGATGATCCAGGTTGTCTCAAACTTAAAGTTACATTAACATTTCCGTCATTTTCCACGTCAAAATAATCTCGCGATCCAACCATTGATAAGATTTCCCCTGTTTTTGGATCAATGGCGACAAGGGCGGAATTTTTTGCTCCATATTTTGTCTCATTATTTTCAGCTCCCACTCTTACCGCTTCTTCAGCGATTTGTTGTTTGTTCCAATCCAACGTTGAGTATATTTTTAGACCGCCTCGTTCTACTTCGCTTTCTCCAAATTGTTCAACAAGTTTTTCTTTTATATACATCACGAAATGCGGAGCAAAAATCCCTTGTCCTAATTCTGAAAATTTTGGTTTTTCTTCCTTGGCTTGGTTATATTCTTCTTCTGTTATATATTGAAATTCAAACATTCTGCTTAAAACAATCAATCTTCGCGCCTCCAGTTGATCAGTATGGGTACCATAGGGAGAATAATAAGTAGTTGATTTTGGTATGGATGATAACGTTGCCGTTTCTGAAATAGTTAGATTTTTAGCCGGTTTTCCGAAAAATCGTTGGCTGGCCGCTTCTATCCCATAAAGATTTGATCCATAAGGAATTTCGTTGAGATACATCTGTAAAATATCTTCTTTTGAAAATTTTCTTTCAATTTCAATAGATAATATAGCCTCTTTAATTTTTCGTGAATAGGTCTTTTCTTTTGTTAAAATAGCATTTTTAACAAGTTGTTGAGTAATTGTTGATCCGCCTTGCGCTTTTGATCTATTCAAGATATTTTTGTATGCCGCGCGAAGAATTCCCATAATGTCTATTCCATGGTGTGTATAAAATTTATCGTCTTCAATGGCTACAACCGCGTTTTTAATATAATCAGGCAAATCTTTTATTTCAATCATAGTTCTTTTTTGTTCTCCATGAATTTCATAAAGCAAATGTTCTCCCGCGCGATCAAATATCTTTGTTGATTCAATTGGTTCTCTTTCCAGAAGTTTATTAGGATCGGGAAGATCTTTGGCAAAATACGCGAATCCAGCGATAGAGCAGAGTATTCCTAAAAGAGATAAAACAAAAAAAGCGCCAATAAGATATTTTAACGCTTTATAAAACTTTTTTCCGCGATTTTTCCGTGATTTTCGCGAATCTTTTGAATCTTTAATTATAATTTTCTTCATGACTGTATTGTAGAATAAAACGCGGAGACTGTAAATGTCCGATAATGTCTATGGGCAGGGATTATATTAGTGTTAGCGTTGCTCCTATTAGCACCGCGTTATACCCCAATTCCGATAGTTTAATTTCAATTTTTATTTTAACAGAGCGCAATTCATTTAATTTGTCTAATACATTTTTTTTGGCGATGCTAAACAATGTTTCCCGACCGCTTAATAATTCTTGTAATTGCGAATCAATAATACCCCCACCGATTATTATCGCGTCGGGATTAAAAGTAGTGATGATGTTTAGAAGTAAAATTTCAAGATATTTTGACATTCTGTTTATTGCTTCAATGGATTCAGAGTCTCCCGCTTGAGCGGCGAGTTCAATTTCTCTTGCTGTTTTTTTATTTTCAGTTATTTCAAAATAATTTTTTTCTATTGCTTTGCATGAGACGAGACTGCCTAAATATTTATCAGGGTTTGTTTCTAAAAGGTTATAAGCAAATTCTCCTGAAAATCCTTGGGAACCCGTAAAACTTTTTTTATTTATAACAATTCCGCCGCCAATTCCCGTCCCTATCATAATTCCAATAACTATATTATTATTCTTTCCCGCGCCATAAATGGCCTCGGCATCGGTAAAACACTGAACATCGTTTTTGATGGAGACCTCAACATTAAATTCAGTATTTAAATAATGAGGTAAATTAAAATTATCAAGAAGCGGTATGTTGCCAGAACGCGCGATTTTTCCGAAATTATCAATAAATCCAGCGCATCCAACACAAATTTTATCAATTTTATTATTCTTTTTGTATTCCGCGATTATATTTTTAATGGCGGCAAGAAAACTCTCTTTATCTTCAGGGGTTTCTATTTTTCGGAAATCTGAAACTTTAGGATTGTCTCCTAATTTTACCATTCCAAAAGCGATTTTTGATCCACCGATATCTAATGACAAAATCATGATTTTTGTTTATTTATTACTTTTTTATAAATTTTTTCATATTCGTCCGTCATCTTTTCCACTGTAAAGTTTTTTTCAACATGCTCGCGACATTTTTTTCTATCTATCAAGCTTGTTCTTTTGATCGCCTCAATCATTTCTTCTTCGTTATTTACGATAAATCCCGTTTCACCGTCTTTTATAACTTCTGGAATAGCGCCTCTATTGAAAGCTATCACGGGAGTTCCGCATGCCATCGCTTCAATGAGGGTAATTCCAAACGCTTCAATATAACTGACGGGGTGAAGTAGATACGACGCGTTTTTTAATAATTCAATTTTTGTTGAGAAATCGGCCTCGCCGACATATTTTATTTGGTCATTATCCACAAATGGATCAACCTTCTCCGTGAGATATTGTTTGTCAACGGGGGATTTTTTACCCGCTAAAATTAATTTCATTCCCAATTTTTTCGCGACTCTAATCGCGACATCAGGTCCTTTTTGCGGAGTGAGTCTAGCTAAAAACAGTAAATAATCTTGTTTATCTTCATTGAAGGGAAACCTTTTTATATCAATTCCATGATAAACATATCCTTGCCAATCCACGGCTATCATGTTTTGCATCGCTTTTGAAATTGTGACAAATTTTGCCGTATTTTTGTATTTTTCTAAAACTATTGTTTCGTGATCAAAAAATTCTCCATAGTCAAGCGTATGAATTGACGGAGTTTTCACTAAATCTGAAAAAATAACAGAACGAAAATTAACATTGCAGTGAATAATGTCAAATTTATTCGCGTTTCTAAAAGCATTCGCGATATTCAAGTATTCTAATGGGTCAGAAAATCCACTAACAAAATGAGTATCAGCTATTGATTCAAGTTCAGCAAAAGTTTTAGAATTTCCGCTCGCGAACAAAGTAATTTTATGACCTCGTTTGACAAGTTCTTCCGCTAAATATCCGACAAAAACGCCGGTTCCACCAGTTGACACGCAAGAAACTGGTTCCCATAAAGTTGATACCAAAGCTATTCGCATCTTGTTTTTCTCTTGTTTTCCGTTATTACTTTTTTATAAATTTTTTCATATTCGTCCGTCATCTTTTCCACTGTAAAGTTTTTTTCAACATGCTCGCGACATTTTTTTCTATCTATCAAGCTTGTTCTTTTGATCGCCTCAATCATTTCTTCTTCGTTATTTACGATAAATCCCGTTTCACCGTCTTTTATAACTTCTGGAATAGCGCCTCTATTGAAAGCTATCACGGGAGTTCCGCATGCCATCGCTTCAATAGATACTAATCCAAAGGGTTCTTCCCATTGGATTGGAACCAATAACGCTTTAGCGTTTTGAAGAAACGCGACTTTTTCTTCCCCTGAAACGGGACCCATATATTCAATATTTTTATCTAAATAGGGGTAGATTTCTTTTTCTAAAAATTCATTAGTTCCGATTCCCGCCAGCTTTAATTTTATTCCCGTTTTTTTGGCCATTTGTATGGCGATACGCGCGCCTTTATCATAATTTAGATAACCTAAAAACGCGAAATAATCTGAAGAAACATCTGAAAAATGAAATGTTTTTATCGGAATTCCATTTAAGATTACAGAGGAATTCTTATTCATTATTGATGTTTTTTGCTGATTTCTACTTACAAAAACTTTATTTTGGTTATCTAAAAATTTTAATATTGGGCTGGTAAATTTTTTATATTCAGAATTTTCCGAATAAAATTTCCAAGCATGACTTTCAACTTCATGAATGGTTGAGATCATGGGAGTTTTTATAAAATTTGAAAAAAACATCCCAACGTCTCCTAAATGAGAATGAATTATGTCAAATTTTTTTGAAAAATTGGCGCAATAAAACGCGTTCCAAATGCTAAACGCTCCCAGGGGTAGCAAAACATTAGAATCTTCTAAAACTCCTCTTGGAAACAAAGGAATCAACTTTGCCGAGGTTTTTGAGTTCCCCGGAGCGAACAACGTGACATCATGTCCGCGACGAATAAGCTCTTCCGTAAGGTAATGAACAATAAATTCTAGCCCGTTTTTTGTATTGGGCGGGACAGACGCTTGAAGAGAAACTATTTGGGCTATTTTCATAAAAACATATCTCCTAAATTTTGGAATACTTCTGAAAAATATTGGCAAGCCTTTTTTGAAAATTCAAGTTCTTCCAGTTTGTTCTTGGCGTGTTTTGTATCTGGAAACTCCGCGTGGACAGTAAGTTTTAAGGAGGCTTCAATTAATGATAAATCAAAAGTTTGTCGAACGGAAGATCGCGCGTTTTTTAATTCGGGGAAATATTTAACTAGTTGAAAAACCGCTTTTTTAATCCAGTTTTTATCTTGCCATCCGCAAAGAAAAAACGTCGCGAAGTCAAAAAATAACGTGTTCATTTCAGATAGGTTAAAATCTAAAAAATAGATTGAATCTTTGTTTATAATAACATCAGCTTTTCAACTAAAAGATTTATCTCGTTTTTTTTTGCCTTTAATCTCTCTTCCAGGTCACCCCAGGAGCCTTCAGCGTTGATATGACATATTTTGCACATTTCTTTCAATTCAATAATACTTTTTGAATCCAATTCGTCAAGATTTACTTCATTGTAAGGTTTGGCTTTTTCCTTGTAGTATCCCGTGGGCTTGACTGCCTTTTCGAGCTCCG
>CAZUBR010000025.1:0-1209 GCA_964618965.1 uncultured Candidatus Saccharibacteria bacterium
AAAATAGCCCATGCTTTGCCGGGCACGGTTATCTTTGATTTTTTGAAAGACTGGAAAGTATGGTTTTGGATTGCTAACCGAGAACCAAAAAAATATAAAGCGTATGTAAAAATAAAATTTATTGCCGATGGCTATGAAGAAGAAGTATCTGAGGGCTACTACGGTGGCACCACTGCTTGGAATCTTAACGCATTTTCTGGCATACAAGCTCCCGGCTTAGGAATCTCTGAAAAAATAAAAGAAGCAGCAAAAACAAGGAAAAAGATAAAAATTGAAATCAATTGTACTGTAAAAGACGAAAAGGACCGACTGATAGAGGAAAAACTACCAACTGTTTACGCGTATGAGTACGAAAATAAATATTGGTATTTAGAGCCATAAAGAAGAATAAATTTAACATTCATGACCATGCCCAAAAAGTATCAGAAATTGGTCGCGCGAATCGGGCGGAATAATTTGCTTTTTGATGAACTATTAGCAAAATACACCACATTTAAGATTGGCGGACCAGCGGATGTTTTCTATAACGCTAAAAATACTTTTGATTTTTTGAACATGATTACGACTTGTCACGAACTAAAAATTCCATTTTTTATTCTAGGAAACGGAAGCAATTTGATTGTTAGCGACAATGGTTTCAGAGGGGTTGTTATCAAAAACAACAGTAGCGCTATTCAAAGAATTGGCAATGAACAAATTATCGCGGAAAGCGGGACGCGAAATAGTGAACTTGTAAAAAACCTCATGGAGTTTGAACTTTCGGGACTGGAATTTCTTGCCGGCATTCCCGGAACAGTTGGAGGAGCGGTTAAAAAGAACGCGCGTTTTAGACATCCAGAAAATCAAAAGAATCAATTTACTCATGATTTCATTGAAAAAGTTTTTGTTTTAACGTCTGGTAATAAATTAACATGGGTTAGCAAAGATGAAATAAAGAAGAAAAATAAAGCAATAATCGTAGCAGTCATTTTTAAGCTAATCAAATCATCTAAAGAATTTATTAAGAGATCTATTGAAAATCAACTTACGTGGAGAATGACAAAAATCCCCAAACAGCCAAATTTGCCAAGCGCGGGATGCGTATTTTCCAATCCGTTAAATCTAAAAAATTATTCCGCGGGAAAAATGATTGATCTATGCGGTTTAATGGGAACGAGAATGGGAGATGTTGAAATTTCAAAAGATCACGCTAATTGGATTGTGAATTTA
>CAZUBR010000025.1:1219-5719 GCA_964618965.1 uncultured Candidatus Saccharibacteria bacterium
AGGCAACGGAAAAGCGTCTGACGTTTTAAGATTGATAGAAATATGCAAAGAAGAAGTTAAGAAAAAATTTGGCGTTAATTTAGAGTTAGAGGTAGATATAATCAAATGAAAAGACCCTCCCGCAGCTTAATGGAAGGGTCTCTATAGGAGGTGTACGATTGATAATGAAGTACACATTAACAATAGTATAATACTTCTAATAAATTTGTCAAGAAAAACCATTATTTGCGTTTCTATTTCATGTGTTTTATGTCGCGCTGTCCATTCAAAAAATCCTTTCCGCTAATAACGTTTTTCCCAGCCATCTGGATTTTTTTTATTTCTAATGATTCTGCCTTTCCGCACGTAACAAATAATTTCTTTTCGTATCCAAACAAAGTTCCGTTTTGAAAGTTTAAAATTGCCAGCTTGAGACTGGTCCGCCTTGGGCGGAAAAATTTAAAATTTTTATCATATTCAACGCTACTCAACGCAACTTTTACCCTCATACCTTTATTGTTGATCCATACTGTTCCATACGCGTTGGGATACATTCCTCTAACGAAATTATGAATTTCCTTCGCGGATTTATTCCAATCAATTTCATAGTCCATTGATCGCAGAATTTTTGTGTAAGTAGCTTTCGCGCTATCCTGTTTAGCGGATTTTATTTTACCATCAACCAAAACGGGTAAGACATCGTTTAACATTTTAGCTCCTGACTCTGACAGCTTTTCCAACAATGTTTTATAAGTATCATCCGCGTAAATTTCTATCTCTTGCTGTTTCAAAATATCTCCAGTATCCATTCCCGCGTCCATTAGTATTAGCGTAATTCCAGTTTTTTCTTCTCCATTTACGATAGCAGTTTGAATAGGAGACGCCCCGCGATATTTTGGCAGTAAAGAACCATGCGCGTTAACACTGCCGTGTCGGGGAATATCTAAAATATTTTTAGGAATAATTTTCCCGTAAGAAGCTACGACAAATATATCCGTGTTTATTTTTTTTAATTTAGTTTCAAAATCATTATCTAATTTTTCCGGTTGCAAAACTGTAATATTACTTTTTTCCGCCATCTGTTTAACGATAGGAGAAACGATTTCTTTTTTTCTGCCCACGAGTTTATCCGTCCGAGTGACAACCGCGACAACGTCAAAACTGTCGTTTTTTAATAATAATTCTAAAATATTCTCGGCAAACTTTGACGTTCCCCAAAAAACTATTTTAATCCGTTTCTTTCTCATAACTTTTTAATCTCCGCGACTTCTTTGTCCATAAACAAAACACCTTCCAGATGATCATATTCATGCTGGATCGCGCGAGCAAAAATTCCGTCCGCTTTAATCTTAAACTTTTTCCCATATCTATCCCACGCGGACGCGACAATTTTTGCCGGTCTTTTTACGCTTAAAAAAACTCCGGGAAAACTCAAACATCCTTCTTCTTCCACGGATTCTTTTTCAGATGCTTTTTCTATTTTAGGGTTGATAAAAACATGTTTTTTCCCGCCTAAATCTATCACGAATAATCTTAATAATTCTCCTACTTGCGGAGCCGCGAGGCCAATTCCTTCTTTTCCACAACGCATTGCGACAAACATTTGATCAATTAATTCTTGCGTTTCTCTATCTCGCAAATCTAAAACCGGTCGCGACTTTTGCCGCAATTTTTTCTCGTCATTTTTAATTATATCTAATTTCTTTTTCATACCTACCAATATAGACTATTTTTACATAAAATTCAATCCATTATCACTGTCCACGCGTCTGGAATTACGTTTATCAATCGCGAATGTTTTTTTTCATTCCACCCGATAATTTTCAGAATTAATTCTTTGGTAAATAAATTTCTTTTTGGCGTAACGGGATCTATCGGTCCTAAAACCGTAATATCCTCAAAATCTTTTTGGAGCATACTTTTCATTTTTGTCGCTTCTCGCGAAACTTTTTTCATATCTCTGCTGGATAAACTTAATTTTATTATCTTTGAAAACGGGGGATATTTTAATCGTTTTCTCTCTTCAATGTTTGTTTTATAAAATTCCTTCATAGACATGCTAAAAATATTATTTTCAGGATGAAACGTTTGAATAATTATCTCTCCATTTTTGGCAAGTCGGCTTCTTAATTCCCGCAAATTTTGAAATGTTTTTTCAGACGCTCTGAAATCTGGGCGATTCAATGAACTATCAGCGCGCAAGATTCCAACCAACCCAAATTTTTCCGGAAGCCAAGCGTTCACCGCTACTTGAGTGCTCACGATGATTCCCGCCTCTTTTTGAATTCCGCTCAACACTTCGCTCAAACCTTTTTTAGTTTTTAAGATATCGCTATCAATTCTTACAATGTTAGCGCGACCAAATACCTTTTTCAGTTCTTTCTCAACTCCTTGCGTCCCCGGAGAAGAATATCTAATTTGATGACTCTTGCACGCGGGACATAATTCAGGAGGACTGATCTTAAAATCACAATGATGACACATTAAAATCTCTTTATTTTTTTTCACATGGAAAACCAATGGGGAGTCGCAATTCGCGCACTTTAGAACCTCGCCACAATCTTTGCAATGAACGAACGATGTATCTCCGCGTCTGTTTATCAACAAAAAAGACCATAATTTTTTATCTAAATTTTTCTGAATTGATTCCCGCAACTTATTGCTTAAAATAGAAAAGTTTTTCCCATAAAATTCATTTTGAGCGTCAACAATATGTGTTTTTATGTCAGATCTCTGTTGATATTGCGACATATTAAAATTGTGAAACAGTTCCAGAGATGGAGCGGAAGAAAATACCGCTAAATTTATACGCATTATCTCTGATAATTTTTGAGATGTTTTTACCGCGTGGAATCTTGGAGTTTGATCCAACTGCTTAAAATTCTCGTCCTGTTCCTCGTTTACAATGATAAGGTCAAGATCCATGGAAGGAGATAAAACGGCTTGTCGCGTTCCTATTAAAACATTTACTTCATGATTTTGAAAATCAGACCAGTTTTTGAAATACTCTCCGACACTTAATTGACTGTGCAATTTTCCAACTTTAATACCATCTAACAGATTTCGCAATCGCGTAAATAATGTTTCAGCATCAATAATGCATGGAACAAGAATCAGCGTCTGTTTTCCCTGAACTTTATATTCTTTAATTAATTTAACGTATTCTTCTAATCGTTTGGTTTGAGTGTTAAGAATTGAAAATTTAGAGTTGAGAATCCACGACGACTTTTTTTTATTTTGCTTTTCGCTTAATTCCGCGTTCTTGATTCTTAATTTTTCGTTCTTGAACGCTTTTTTCGGTATTTTAGGAATCATAAACTTTAACACAATGCCCAATGGCGCGTGGTAAAATTTATGTATCCACAACGCTAAATCAATCTGATATTTATTAAAGCTGACATGTTCAATAATACTTTTAATTGACCTGACCCGATATTTTGTTTGACGATCATCGTTACCTTTTATTTCAAAGACTACTCCTCGCAAAGTCCTCACTCCCAAAGGAATTTCAACAATAGATCCGATTTGGATTTTCTTTTGTAATTTTTTGGGAACGCCATAAGATAATAACTGATTTTTTCCAAAAGGCAATTTTGCCGCGATGGGGGATACATTGATTATCATATAAGCATTATAGCATATTGAGCATGATAAAACCTTAATTTCGCTAAATTAGATGTAATCTATTATAGCATTAAATACTGTTTTTGTCAAGTGTTAATTTCTTTTTGTTTGTGCTATCATAAGATTAAGATGAAAAAAAGAATTTTTGTCGGGGTTTGTGTTCCAGAACACACGCGACAACTTTTAACTCGGTCATGTAAAGAATGGCAAGGTTTGCCGATAAATTGGACGAAAAAAGATAGTTTACGCGTTTCAGTCGTTTATCATTATTGGAAAACAGACGAAGAGATATTATAAGTTATGCGTTATATTCTCAATTGCAAAATACATTCTTTGACATCCGATCAAGTTTTTCAACAAATTTATGAATCCTTAAAAACGGGTTCTAAACGCAGAATAATCACGGTCAATTCTGAATACGTTCTTGAAGCGCGAAAGGACAAAAATTTTCAAAACATTATTAATAATTCCGATCTAACGGTTGCCGATGGGATTGGTATTTTGTGGGCGGCAAAGTTTCAATCGCTACCCGTTTCATCAAATGTTATTATTCGCGCGATTCAGTGCGTCGCGCAATATACATGGACAGGAGGAAGTTTGATGTTTTGGCCGAAATACTGCCGGACGATTATTCCAGAAAGAATAAGTGGAATCAAAATCAGTCAATCAGTTATCAGTTCTCAGCTAACAGTTACGGACAAACCACGAATATTTCTGCTTGGCGGATATAATGGCGTCGCGGAGAAAATCAGAAAAAAATTTTCGTGGTCAAACATAGTTGGAACCTATGAGGGGACGCCGGAGTCTAAGGATGACACGATTAAGGCGTGTGAGATAATAAACAGAGCGGAACCTGACATTTTGTTCGTCGCCTACGGCAATCCCGCGTCTAGACAA
>CAZUBR010000026.1:0-5712 GCA_964618965.1 uncultured Candidatus Saccharibacteria bacterium
CCACAATTAATGTTGGGATCCGAAGAGATGACTGGGAAAAAAACATCTTTCCCATTTACATAGACAAATTGAATCTGTCTATGTCCGGATAGATAAAGACTTCCGGACTGAAGTTCGTCCCCCACTTCAGACAGGGGAATATTAAATTTCCCCCCGGTAAACGATCCGCCCATGAAAGGAGAGCCAGTGGCATTCGGAAATGCCACTTTTTTGATAGAGAACTGAAATTGATTACCGCCAAAGGCGGTAATTTGTATCAACCCCCTAGTTTCTTCCTCTTTTTTATCTCCGCAACCGCAAGCTGCGAAAATAAAAAACCCCACTAATAAAGCTACTTCAAATTTTACATGTCTCATTTTAATTCCTCCTTTGATCCGCCATAATCATTCGTAAAATAATAATGGCGATCTATTATGTTTGAGACGTTTTTCAAAAAACTACGAAGAAGACATTAACATTCTTCTTCTGATGGAGGACCATTCCTTCATCATTAGATCATTCTAATTTATTAAAATAATCTAATGATAAAAGAATTTCTTATCAATGTGGTTAAAACGTTAAACCACTATGTAAATATCTTCGTAGATGCTTTTCCGTTATCATCCTAACTCGCAGTAAAAATCCAAATTTCCACGCTTGTTTTTTCTTCCTCGCTTGAATATATTTATTCTTGCTAACGAAATCTTCAAAACCGTAAAGAACGGCGATTAAAAGACCTTCGCGTCCATCTAAAAATCCTAATTGCGCGCAATACATATATAGAAATCTCCAAAGAGGCGTAAAGGGGATAAAAAACCAAACATCCTTTACAGTCGCCTTGAATGCCAAATAATTCGTAAAAAATTCTTTCCAATCAACCTTAATCCCGCGATTAGCGACTTTAATCATATATTGCGCTTGATACGTGCTGTACCTATTTAATTTCTCCAGTATCTGTTCCAAGTTTCTATCGCTTTCATGAATAATATCATCTTTCAGTTTCCGCATTTCATTTTTTGGCAAAAGAATATGCGCGTGAACATTCCTATCTTCATAGCGGCATGTTTTCTTGAATAATCTAACATTAAACAGTGGGTACCTCCCTCCGAATTTCAGCCATTTGCCAAGAAAATAATGTCTTCGCGCTATTTCAAATCCGGAAATTTTTTTCAATAAACTTTGTTTATTCAAAACATTCTTGATCTCGCTTCGCAATTGGGGAGTAAGACGTTCATCTGAATCAATCAAAAGAATCCAATTATTTTTCGCTTGTGGAATCGCCCAGTTTTTTTGAGAGGCGGAATAACCATATTTTCTTTGAATAACCTTCACCCTAAACTTTTTACAAATATCTAAAGTCTTATCCGAACTGAAAGAATCCGCGATTAAAATTTCATCAGCAATGTCTTTGACGCTTAAAAGACAATCTTTGATAATGTTTTCACAGTTATACGTTGGAATTAAAACTGTTAATTTCTCTCTCATACAATTCCTCTAATTTCTTATTCTGCTTAATAACGTTGTATTTTTCTTGGACAATTTTTCTGCCATTCATGCCAAACTCCAAACAAAGTTCTTGGTTGTTTGCCAATAATACCATTGCTTCCGCTAACTTTTCAGAATCTCTTTCTGGAACCAAAATCCCACTAACGTTATTTTCAACAATTTCTGGAATACCTGAATGTTCAGTGGCAATAATGGGTAGGGAACATGTCATAGCCTCCATAATAGCCGTGGGAATACCTTCTTGATCTCCATTTTTCGCCACTACGCTCGGTTGAACATAGATATTGTGCGACATGAGAGCTTGGATTACCTTTTGATTAGATAATTTGTCAATAATGTTCACCTTATCATAAATCCCAAATTTGTCAATAGTTTTAACCAATTTCTTTTTTAACTGCCCTTGTCCAACAATTGTCAGTTTCCCGTTTATTCCACTATCCAGAACCTTCTTAAACGCTTCCAACAAATAATTCTGCCCCTTCTTTTCAACCATCCTCCCAATTGTGATAAATTTAATTGATTTATCGCTTGTCGTCTGTCGCAATTGTTCATTGATAATTTTAATTCTCACGCCCCACGGAATAATCTGAATTTTCACGTCATCGCATCCGAGAACCATTAAATGTTTTTTCATGTGCCAAGATGGGACGATAATCGCGTCGGCACGCTTGAAAACCTGCCGCAATAACGTTTTGCCCAAACCAAAAAACATTTTTGGGAATTTATAGGCATCATATCCGTAGAAAGAGACAATTATTGGCATCTTCGTAATTTTTTTCAAATTCAAAAAATACCAAGCATCGGTTCCAAAATGAATATGCAAGAGCTTCACTCTCTCTCTTAAAATAACGTTACTAAAATAGTCCCCTTCCCTTTTAGACATTTTCTTGAAAAAACGCGAAAAACTATTATCGTGAAAAGAAAAAATTTTTGCCCCATGAATTATCCCATGAGACATTGTAGCATTCAAATATTTTTCATCCAATTTACGCGTCAAAATAATCGGTTTAATATTTTCCGATTCAAAAATCTGATTTTCTATAAAAACTTCCGTAATGGGAAGAAATTTTGTTCTGCAATGACCTATGACCATAATTTTAATCCGCACACCATTAACGTCCAAAAGTATATCGCCACAACGGGAACAAACAAAAAGTTATTTGTCAGATTCTGTAAAAAAAATCCTATTGAGCTGGCAATGACGCCAGATATTAAAACTTTTGAATCATAGTCATTGATACCATGAAAAGCGTTCCAAAAACTTTTAACAATTTCCCAAATAATCCACAAAACCGCCATAACTCCAAAAAATCCCAGAACAGCCCATATCCATAAAAAGAAGTTATGCGGAGTGATATTCTCTATTTCAAAAGCAAAAACATCGTAATCAATCATGTCCGCGGAAAGTTCTTCTAAATATCTTCCTGGACCAACGCCCCAAAACGGATGTTCTTTGGCGACTAAAACAGCAGATTTCCAAATTGCCACTCTGTCCGTTGAATCAATTAAAAATCTTTCTTTAAGACCGGGCGTAAAAACACTAAATAAGATCGCTCCCATAATAATAACCAAAAATATTTTTTTCTTTTCTATCATCCGCGCGAAAAGAAGTAAAATTATAACAGCATACACAATGCTGGTTCTAGTATATGTTAGAGATAAACAAATCAATTGCGAAAGAAGTATTAAGGAAAAAATAGCTTTTTGCCAAAACTTTTTGGAAATAATAATAAAAACCACCGCGATTGGAATTAACATAATAAGATACGCTCCCAACAAATTGCTTCCAATAAAATTTTCAATAACGGATCCAAATGTTCCATTAATCCTTCCATGAACATTTGTCAATATACTCAAAACGGAATAATCCCTCTGAGTCGCGATTCCGATATTAAAAGGTCCCTGCCATGAAAAAATATAGGAGAAAAATCCAAAAATACTTTCTACCGCGCTAAAGCCAACTAACGCGATTAGCATTTTTTTAATTTTTTCTTTTGAATCCAACAAATTATAAATTATAATTAAGAAGAAAAGCGTTAAAAGAAATCTGACGGGTCCTCTGTCGATCATCATGGAAAAATCTTTAACATTTTTCGCGTTATACAAAGCGGAAAAGAATCCGACTCCAGCTAAAAACAAAAAAGACCAAGTAAAATTTTCCGGCAATTTTTTACATTTTCCCCAATTAAAAAACAGGAAAAAAATTCCTATAAACAAAACCGTTAAAAACAAAACATCGTCAGCGCTGAAACCCATTACACCGATTGGAATATATGGAATAAAAGCGACCGCGGATATTAAGACAGTTATAGCCCAAAAAATAATTTCTTTAGTTATTGATTTCATACTATGCATGATTTATAAGCGGTAATTAAAAAAATCCAAAGAAATGCCAAAGTCTAAACTAAAAAATATTTTCTAATTTGATATTTTTAATTTCTTTGAAATTTGAAATTTGGATTTTGAAATTTTTATATGTTACCGTGGCAAATTATCAGGCGGAATTGGATAATATTTTGTTTTGAAATCAAACTTATTGGTTCTTTTGATATTTTTATCGTCTTGCTCTTTATCAATCAATAATCCTATCGCTAATCCTATAACGGCCCCCAAAAGAGCGTTGACCCAAATAATTGAACGAATTGATCCAGACGTAAGAAGTGGTCCATCAATTAGTTTAACGACAATACGGCTTCCTCCGCCATGATATTGATCAGCTTTGTTCGCCAGCACAAACGCGATAGCGTTAGCAAATTGTCGCGCCTGTTCCTTGTTTTTATGAAGAACGCTAAGCTCAATAATCCCCGAATTATTGATCGTTTTCGCGCTAACCATAGATTCCCAGATTTGTTTTTTGTCTTGAAAATCATGATTAAGAATGCTTATATCTAAATCATATCCTGACGCCATTACCCTATCCATGAAAGAAGTGGTTTCTATGGCGTGAGCAAGAATATACGAAACTCTTTCAGCGGATTTCGCGGACGCGTAGGCATCGTCTATTTTCCAATTATTTTGTTTTTGAATCACTAACATCTCCGCGTCCGCCCTATATTTACAAAAAAATGGCGCGGAAACAACGAAAAACAGTAATCCGCCAAAAATTGTCGCCAAAATTGATATCTTATAGCATTGCGCGAATTTGATAAATTTATTCATTAGATTCTCCTTAATTCTTTATATAAACTGAACCCTACACCGATTTCATAGAAATGTCAAGAGTGGCAAACCCCCGTTCAAAAAATAATTGCGACACAACGAAAATGAACATACCGCGGTATGTTCATTATTATTACTTGCACAAACTGTCATCACCGTTATCCGTCAATTGATCAATGATAATTAAATTAGTAATCTTCTAGTTTTTTCAGATATTGATGATCTCTGATTCTATCTAACGCTTTGGCTTCAATTTGTCTGATTCTTTCACGCGTTACCCCAAATTCCTTTCCGATTTCTTCCAAAGTGTGCGTCACTCCATCTTCAAGACCAAAACGCATTTTGAGAATTTTTTGTTCTCTTGGAGCAAGCGTCACTAAAACATCTTTAACATGATCTTCCAATAGTTTCCTTCCGGCGGCTTGATTTGGCAGGACATCGTCAGACGCCGGAATAAAATCCGACAAAGTGTTGTTGTCTTCATTCTCGCCTATTGGAGTGTCAACAGAAATTGTATCTTGGCTAATTTCTATAATATGTCTTACTTTTTCAACGCTCATATCCATTTCTATGGCGATTTCTTCGGGCATCGGTTCCCTCCCCAAATCCTGATTCAGTCTTCTTTTAACTTGCGTGAACTTGTTGATTGTTTCCACCATATGAACTGGAATCCTGATTGTCCTTGATTGATCGGCAATCGCGCGAGATATAGACTGTTTAATCCACCATGTCGCGTAAGTTGAGAACTTGTATCCTTTCGTGTAATCAAATTTCTCCACCGCGCGGAAAAGCCCGATATTGCCTTCCTGAATCAAATCCAAGAGAGAAAGGTTAGAGCTTCTCCCCGTGTATTTCTTCGCGATGCTAACCACGAGACGAAGGTTTGCTTCGGTTAATCTTTGTTTCGCGGCCTGATCCCCTTTCTCCATTCTTTTCGCGAGTGATATTTCTTCGCTAAAAGACAATAAAGAAACTTTCCCAATTTCCCTTAAATACATTTGAACGGAATCATTGGATATATTAGACAAGGAGGCGCTTTTGCGAGAAACGGTATTTTCAATTTTTTCC
>CAZUBR010000027.1:0-5542 GCA_964618965.1 uncultured Candidatus Saccharibacteria bacterium
CATTAAAGCAGGTTCTATCAACTTTGTAATATTTCCAACCACGGCATCCACTTCTCTTTTGTAGAAATGACTGATATTTTTAAGAACGTTATCCAATTTCCCCGTCTTCTCTCCCACACTTAAAATTGAATTAACGATTGGAGGAATTAACGCGCTCTTCGCAAACACGGTGCTTATATTTTCCCCCGTTCCTACTTTATCTGCCGCAAGATATATTAACTTTTTGTATTCCGTGTTTCCCACAATGTTGCCTGTAATTTTAAGGGCTTTTATTATCGGAATTCCGGCTGAAATTAAAGTGCTAAAATTTTCAGCGAACCTTGTTATGTATATATTCCTTAAAATTCCTTTTACCCCCGGAACTCTGATAATAAAACTGTCCCAAAATACTTCTCCCTGTTTTGTTTTCGTTATTAAAAAATACGCTCCCGCGACTATCCCAATCAAACCAGGAATGGCAATCCACCAATAAAGAATCATGAAATCGCTTGTCATAACCAACAGTTTTGTCGCCACAGGCAATTCCTGACCAGATTCAAGAAGCATAGATGTTAATTGCGGAATTACGAAAACAAGCATTAATATCCCAACCGTGAATAAAGCAAAGATAATAAAAGCTGGGTACATCATCGCTCCTTTTATCTTGCTCATTAAATCATAATTATCTTCTAGATAATCAGCTAGATAAATTAATGTGTTTTGCAAATTTCCGGAAATTTCACCTGATTCAATCATACTAATATAAAACTCTGAAAAAACTTTTGGATATTTTGCCAAAGCCAAAGAAACGGCAGTTCCTCCATTAACATCATTCGCGACTTCATAAATAACATTTTTGAAGTATTTATTAAGCGTTTGGACACTTAAAGTGTTTAGCGCCTCCACGAAAGGAACCTTAGCTTCCGTAAGAGTCGCGAGCTGACGAGAAAACACAACAAGCTCTTTACGTTTCACTCTATTAAAGAATGAAAGCTCAAGAGACAACCCTTTTCCCACGGGAGCAATAGATATAACAGTAAAATTGCGTCTCTTTAACGCTTCTACCGCCACCTGTTCGCTGGCGGCATCCACCGTCCCCGTTCTAATTTCTCCTAAAGCTGTTTTAGCTTGATAACTAAATTCCATGGTATATTTACAAAAGTCTTTTTTATTTTATTAATAGTTTTAGATTATTAACATTTGTTGAATAAAATTTCGCGTTATCCATGGATATAATTCCGTGTCTTACGAGTTCGGATAAACTTTTATTGATAGTAATCATCCCGTCCTCGGAACTGGTTTCTATAATAAGGTCTAACTGATGAATCTTATTTTCTCTAATAACATTTTTGATCGCGGTATTAACGAACATTACTTCTGTCGCCGGAATCCTTCCTCCATTAATTCTTGGAACTAATCTCTGGGATACAATTCCTGCCAAAGACCCCGCTAATTGAGTTCTAATTTGATTTTGTTGATGAGCGGGAAAAGCATCCACAATTCTATGGATTGATTGCGCCGCGTCATTTGTATGGAGAGTCGCGAAAATTAGACAACCTGTCTCCGCGGCGGTGATAGCGGTACGAATGGTTTCCAAATCCCTCATTTCTCCAACCATTACGACATCCGCGTCTTCTCTAAACATGGAACGAAGCGCTCTAGGAAATGATTCTGTGTCAACCATAACTTCCCTTTGGTTTATAATGCATCTATCCTGAACAAAAAAATACTCTATAGGATCTTCTATAGTCACAATATGCTCTGATCTTGTATGATTTATCTCATCAATTAACGCCGCTAAAGTTGTTGATTTTCCATGACCAGAAGGACCGACTATCAAACATAATCCTTGGCTTAAACGCGTAAATTCTTTTAGCGCTACAGGCAGACCTAATTCTTGAATTGTTCTAATTCTTGGCGGAATCAATCTCATCGCTATGGCGATATTTCCCCTCTGTCTGTAAATACTCACTCTAAACCGAGCATTTCCTTTTGACGACATTGAAAAATCCACGTCTCCACCCGTTTCAAACTCTTTTTTTTGTCTATCGTTTGTTATAGCGTCAACAATCGCTCCCAACTCTTCAGCCGAAGAAACTTCATACGGAATTAAGGGGACTAGACTTCCGTCTATTCTTAAAGTGGGATGAATGCCAACTCCCAAATGCAAATCGGAAGCTCCCTCTTTGAGAACATTCTCTAACAATTCATTTAGTTTTGTCAGACTCTCTTGTTTATTTGCCATTATTTAATACTTTCTTTATTTTTTCCACAACCTCCGAAGGCGTAAAATGCGCCTTAATAATATAATCCGCCGCTCCCATTCTTAACCCTTTCTCTATATTCGGTTTCTGGCTTAAATTTGTTAATAGAATGATTGGAACATTTTTCAATTTGTCATCTTTTTTAATCTGGGACAAAGTTTCAAAACCATCAACAACTGGCATAATGATATCCAATAAAATAATATCCGGGGGATTCTGCTTGGCCATTTGAATCGCGGACATTCCATCTTCAGCGGAATCAACCACAAACCCTTCTGACTTTAACTTTGTCACATACATGTTAAGTATAAATAAGTCATCTTCAACGATTAAAACTTTTTTGTTGCCCATATTTTTATTCTGTTACCAATTTTAATACTTCTTCCAGAGAAATAATTCCCTGAACAGCTTTTATAAAACCGTTTTGCTTCATCGTAATCATCCCTTGTCGCAAAGCTTCTTGAAGAATGTCATCGTCTGACGGTTTTCCCGCGGTAATTTTCGCGAGATTGGGCGTCATAACTAAAACTTCACTGATCGCGACCCTTCCTTTCGTCCCTTTTTGCGAACAATATTTGCATCCCTTTCCTCTATATAACTTGATTTCAAGATTCATGTATTGTTCTCTGATCGCGGGATCAGATATTGTGGCTAATTCTTTTTTTATACTTTCTATCACATTTGCCGGCGTTTCCACGACTTCTTTGCAATGCTCGCATATTTTTTTCGCGAGTCGTTGGGCAATAATGACATTTAAAGCTGAGGATAACAAAAATGGTTCTATTCCCATATCAATTAATCGCGGAATGGCTCCAACGGCATTATTGGTATGCAAAGTTGATAAAACTAAATGTCCAGTTAGAGCGGCGTGTGTCGCGAGCTCCGCGGTTTCTCCATCGCGAATCTCCCCTACCATTATAACATCCGGATCTTGTCGCAGTATAGAGCGCAGTCCTGACGCGAAAGTATATCCGATTGTGGGGCGTATCTGACTTTGATTGATTCCCTCCATGCGATATTCAACCGGGTCTTCAAGCGTGATTATGTTTACCCCTTCGTTGTTGAGAATGTGCATCATCGCGTAAAGAGTCGTTGATTTTCCGGATCCAGTCGGCCCGGTCACAAGAATTGTTCCGTAGGGGCTTTGTAGAGATTTCTCAAGAATCTTCTGACTCCTGGGATCAAAACCTAAATCTCCTAATTTTTTTATTCCAACGGTTTTGTCTAAAATTCTTATTACAACTTTTTCCCCATCCGCTATTGGCAAAGTGGAAACTCTTAAATCAATTCCTCTATCGTTGATCTCAACGTGAAATCTTCCATCTTGAGGTTTGCGTTGTTCATCTAACTTCAAATTTGATAAAACTTTAATTCTCGCGACAACCGCTGGAGCGATTCTTTTCGCGAGCACTAAACTTGTGTAAAGAATCCCGTCTACTCTATATCGCACTCTCAATTCTTTTTCCACTGGCTCTATGTGAACATCGCTTGCTCTTCCCTCAACCGCGTGTTTTAAGATAACAGACACTACTTTACTGATCGGAGCTTCTTGAGCGATTCGTTCTACTTCCGCGGCGGTAATTTTCTTGTCTTTTGCCTCTTTTATTTCTTCTTCCTCTTTCTCTTCTCTCAGAATCTCTAACGCCTTGCCGACTTCAGCGGTCAAACTGCTATATTGACGAAGGGCTTCCTGAAGCATCGTTGGAGAAGTAAGAAAAATTTTCCAATCAATCCCCTTTCTTAATGCGATAAACTTTAACGCTTCAAGCGCTCTAGTGTCTTCTGGATCCGCCATCGCGACATAAACACAACTGTCAACTTTCTTAAATGGAATGAAATTATATTGAACAGCTATTTTTTTGGGAAATTCTTTGAGAATGTCCACGGAAATTTGCTCGCCCATCAAGTCAACATAAGGAATATCTAACGCTTTCGCCTTTATTTTTATTAGATCTTCCTCCGAAATAATCCCCTGTTCCAAAACAAGTTCTTCCAAGGATCTGTTTTGTTCTCTAGATTCTTTTTCAAGAACGCTTAACTGCTCCGCGGTAATATAACCGTTTTCCTGCAATAATTCGGGAATAGTTTTTGTGGCAAAGCTTTTATTCATATGGAATAAAAGGATTATCTCTTCCTATATCTCCCGGATCAATAGGATACCCTTCAATTTTCTCCAAATCCACAAAACTATTTTCCAATAGCAAACTTAAATCCAATTCTTCAATACTCTTAAGTTGCGCGTTGATAGAAACAACAGGGACATTAGCGGTAGGAGTTGCCGTCTTTGAGGTTGAAGTTAATTTTCCCTTTTTACTATAAAACAACACGCCAATAGTCACGGCTACCACAATGCCCACCAAAATCAATTGTTTTCTTTGCTTTTTTTGCTCTTCAGTTTGCATACGAAGTTAAAGGTTAGAAAATTAAAAGTTCATAAAAAATTTATATTTGACCTTATAAGCTGCCCGGTTTGAAATAAGCGCTAATAGAAAGATCCGTGGAAATCTCTATCGCGTTATCAGATTGGGGAACGGATAAATTAATGCTGGTAATATCCATAATTCTAACATTATTTTCTATAAGGGATAAAAATGATTTAACCGAAGAATAAATTCCTATTACGCTCGCAGAAATTTCAACCGTAGGTAATCCGCTTACGACTTCTCCGCGCAAAGTGGAAGTTTTGGCCGTCAATAAACTTTTATTCGCGGAATCATTATTTATGGTAAAAGAGATATTTCGCAAAGAAACTCCGCTTTTATAAGCGATATTCTGAACCTGAACGAGAAGATCCGGAACTCCCGGATCCTTTGGAAAAATTTCTTTAATTTTATCCGTATTAGCCTCTTTGAGAATATTTTGTTGAGAATCCAAAATGCTTTTTCTCGCGTTAATTGTCGTCTTCATTGATTCAGACAATTTAATATCATCATTAAAATTATTAATTTCACCAATTACTGGTTTTATCAAAAACCACCCCGCTCCTAATCCTATGGCAATGGAAACCGATAGAATGATTGTGCTAATTTTTTTCATTCTTCGTCCTCCTGAACTTTTTTATTCTTCATTAAAATATAGTCTTTTAATTTGAGAGTTACGTTGAAAGATATTTTTCCATCCGTCTTTCTATTGATTCCATCTATGGAAGCGCTAATCACGTCTTTATTTCTCTGAAAATTAACTAATTGCTTCGCGACATCCATTAAATTCCCTCCGTTCGCGCTTAAAACAACAACCCCATCTTTTAGTGAAGAAGTCATATGGGTATACCAAACGGTTGAGATTGTTTGTTTTTCTAA
>CAZUBR010000028.1:0-5430 GCA_964618965.1 uncultured Candidatus Saccharibacteria bacterium
AAGATATGTTTTACTCCTGGCATTTCTCTGAATTTTTTTATTGTTTCATCAACAAATTTTTCCATTTCATCTCCGCCACTAACTTGCTTTAGGTCTTTGGCCTCAACGATTTGAGATGGATCTCCGCCCGTTTTAAACATTTCCTTCAAAAGTTCCTGCGCTCCTGAACTGGAAATTTCTTTTTTGATGATCATTTTAATCAATTCCGCAAAATTTTCTGGGGTAATTTTGCATTCTCCTATTTGAGTTTTACTCGCGACCAACATTTTTTGGAGTTCGCTCACAACATAATTGGCCGCTAATTTTGTCGCTTTTTGCTCTGGTCCACCACCACTAGATTCTAACCATGCTTTTAGCTCGGAAACTATCTGTTCAAAATAGTCTCCAAGTTCTTTATTTTGCACCAAAAGACCAACATTTTCCTTTTTCAAACTAAACTCCTCTTTATATCTCTTCTCTCTTTGTTCAGGCAATTCTATAATATCCGCTTTTATCTTTTCCAAATTAAAATTATTTTTAATATCAATCATGGGTAAATCAGGATCTTTCAAATATCTATAATCATGCGCTTCTTCTTTTTTTCTTTGAGACATCGTTTTCCCTGTCGTTTCGTCCCAACCTCTCGTTTCTTGAATTACTTTTTTACCATCTTCTAAGACTTCTTTCTGTCTTTTAATTTCATAATTTATCGCTTTTTCTACCGCCTTAAATGAATTTAGATTTTTTACCTCAACTTTAGTCCCCAACTTCTCGCTTTGAGAAATTGAAACATTAACTTCGCATCTCATTTGTCCTTTTTCCATTTCAGCATCCGACACCTCAAGATAGCATAAGATCAATCTCAATTTCTGGCAAAATTCTTTCGCTTCTTCCCCCGAAGAAATATCAGCTTCCGTCACCAACTCCATAAGAGGAACTCCCGCGCGATTGAAGTCAATCAATGAAGAATTGGACTCTGAAACATGCTGTAATTTTCCAGTATCTTCCTCTAAATGAACGTGATTGATTCTGATTTTTTTGTCTCCCGCTTGAATACTCCCGCCTATCGCGAATGGGGACTCTTGAGAAGTAATTTGATACCCCTTTGGAAGATCTGGATAAAAATAATTTTTCCTATAAAAAAACGCCTGATCAGGTATTTTAGATCCCAACGCGATTCCTACTTTGATTATTTTTTTCATTGCCTCTTCATTGGCGACGGGAAGAGTTCCCGGATGACCCATACAAATAGGGCAGACATTAACATTCGGTGAAACCTTTTTCTCCGTCTCGTTTTTACACGCGCAGAACATTTTTGTTTTTGTTTTCAACTCCGCGTGAATTTCTAACCCAATTGTAGGAGTGTAACTCATAGATTTAAGTCATCACCACGAATTGACATGATCTTTTTGATTTTTGAAATTTAAGATTTGATTTTTACGCTTGGTCCCATCGTAGAACACAATGAAATTGATTTTATAAAAACGCCTTTTTGAGATTCTGGTTTCGCCTTTCTTAACGCTTCAATAAATACAGAGTAATTTTCTTCTAATTGAGACGCGTCAAAAGAAACTCTCCCTAAAGGGGCATGAACACTTCCGGAATCATCGGATCTAAATTCCACTTGACCCGCTTTCAACGCCTTTACAATATTCTTAACGTTTTCGGTCACCGTTCCCGACTTTGGACTTGGCATTAAACCTTTAGGGCCCAATATCTTGGCAATCTTTGCTAGTTTAGGCATCATCTCTGGAGTCGCGACTATGGCAGAAAAAGCAATTTTTCCAGTTTTTTGAATTTCCGCGATTAAATCATCGGCTCCAACTAAATCAGCTCCGCCTTCTTCAGCTTCGTCTTGTTTTGTGGAGGTAAATACCGCCACTGTTTTTGTCTTTCCCGTCCCATGAGGCAAACTAACAGACGTTCTCACCTTTTGATCCGGTTTTTTCAAATCAATGCCTAATTTGGCGTGAACTTCAACGGATTCATCAAACTTGGCGTTCGCGTTTTTCTTAATAAAATTAATGGCCTCTTCTATAGAGACTCTGCTTTGATTAAGTTTTTCTTTCAATTCTCGCATTCTCTTTGACATAGTAAAATGGTTAAAAAATTAAACAAACTGATTTTTACGAACGCGAAACGGATATTTATGAACACAAATTCATAATCCGCGCTAATCCATTTCTCGTCTCTGTTAATTAATCCGCCTTGATTTCAATTCCCATTGACCGCGCCGTTCCAGCGACTATTTTCATCGCGGCTTCAACGTCATTCGCGTTCAAATCTTGCATTTTTATTTCCGCGATTTCTCTTAATTGTTTTTGGGAAACTTTGCCAACTTTTTCTTGAGGAACGGTCTTAGCTCCCTTCGCGATACCTGCCACTTTTTTTAATAAATCGGCCGCGGGAGAGGTTTTTAGAATAAAATCAAAAGTTCTATCGTCAAACACAGAAATTTCCACGGGAATAATGTCTCCCATTCTATCTTTGGTAGCATTATTGAATTTCACGCAAAAATCTTGAATGTTTAATCCATGTTGCCCCAACGCCGGACCAACAGGGGGAGTTGGCTGGGCTTTTCCAGCGGAAATTTGTAATTTAATAACTGTTTTAACAACTTTAGCCATAAATATGAAAATTAAAAATTAGGAATTAAAAATTGTAAATATAAATTAGAATTTTTGTTAGTCCGCTTAATTTTTCGTCTATAATTTCTTAATTTGCAGAAAATCCAATTCCACCGGCGTTTCTCTCCCAAATATATTTACCATTACTTTAGCTTTGCCTTTAGTTTCGTCAACATCATCTACTTTGCCCTCGGTATCCTTAAATGGACCGTCTGTAACTCGCACATCATCTCCTTTAGCAAAATCAACCTTAAATTTCGCGTCTTCCTGCCCAATTTTTTGTTGAACAATTTTCATTTCTTCTGAAGAAATTGGAACAGGCGTGTTTCCCGACCCGATAAAACCTGTCACGCGCGGAGTATTTCTCACGACATACCAAGAAGCATCATCTACTACCATATCAACTAAAACATAACCCGGATAAATATGTTCTTCTATCGTTTTTCTTTTTCCGCTCTTAATTTTTATCTTTTTTTCAATAGGAACTAAAACATTAAAAATTTTATCTCCCATATCCATAGACTCAATTCTTTGACGCAAATTTCTCGCGACAGCCTCTTCATAACCAACATAAGTATGTAGAACATACCAGTTTCTTCCAAAATTTGCTGTCTGTTTAGGCATTAGAGTAAAAATTCATTGACCAAAAAAGTAAAAAGATAATCCCACCCGCCGATAAAGGCCGCGGACGATAAACTTAAGGCAATCACTACTAATGTAAAATTTGTTGCTTGTTTTCTGGAAAGCCAGGAAACTTTTTGTAGCTCGCCTTTTGCTTCCTTTAGAAATGTCCATACTATTAAAAATGGCTTTTTCATATTTTTACAGTTTTTAAAACCCCTTCGGGGGGTATTTATATCCCCTGTATTCTATCTTAAAACCCAAAAAATGTCAATTTATATGTCTAGATTCTTCACATTCTTCGCGTGCGCCTGTATAAATCTTTTTCTTGGTCCAACTTCTGACCCCATCAAAGTATCAACAACCTTATCAGCTTCTTCAGCGTCTTCAATGCTTACCTGTAGCATAATTCTATGTTCTGGATCCATAGTGGTATCCCACAATTCAGTAGCATTCATTTCTCCTAAACCTTTGTATCTTTGAATAATAACATTCGCGTCTTTGTTTTTCACGCGGATATTCTTGATAGTTTCTTGCTTTTCCGCGTCAGTATACACATGAACCGTCTGCTTCCCATATTGTATTTTATACAGTGGCGGTTGCGCTATATACAAATACCCTTTTTCTATAACTTCCGGAAAATACCTATAAAAAAGAGTAAGCAATAATGTTCTTATATGAGCGCCGTCCACGTCAGCGTCGGCCATAATGATTATTCTATGATATCTTAATTTATCTATATTAAGATTTTCTCCAATCCCAGCCCCTAAAGCAATAATAATTGGTTTGAGAGTATCTGACGCGACAATTTTGTCCAAACGTGATCTTTCCACGTTCAAAAGTTTTCCCCTTAAAGGCAAAATAGCTTGAAATTTTCTATCTCGTCCCTGCTTCGCGGATCCCCCAGCGGAATCTCCCTCCACGATATACACTTCGCTTTCAGCTGGATTTTTGCATGAACAGTCGGCCAATTTTCCGGGTAACGCCATTCCTTCTAACGCGCCTTTTCTGATTACGGATTCTCTTGCCGCTCGAGCGGCAATTCTTGCTCGCGCCGCCAAAGATATTTTCTCAAACACCGCTTTCGCGTCGTTTGGGTTTTCTTCAAGATATTCTTTGAAAGCATCTGACATAACTCCGGCAACTATGGATTTCATCTCTGGATTCCCAAGCTTTGATTTTGTTTGCCCTTCAAACTGTGGTTGAGGAAGGGTTACGCTGACCACTGCCGTGAGTCCTTCTTTCAAATCGTCCGTAGTAAAATTATCGTCTTTATCTTTAAGAAAATTGCTTTTTCTGCCATAGTCATTAACAATTCTCGTCAAAGCGGTTCTGAATCCAGTAAGATGCGTTCCCCCTTCGGAAGTAAGAATATTATTCGCGAACGATATAACGTGTTCTTTATACCCGCTATTATATCTTACGGCAATCGTTACTCCGACATTACTTTCGCTAATTATTTTTTCAACAAAAAATGTTTTATTTCCCCTTACATCTTTCCCCTTATTCAGATAATCCACATACGCTAAAATTCCACCTTCAAAAAAGAAAGTATATTGATTTTTTTTCTCTCCGCGCGAATCTTCTATTCTGATTTTTACACCCTTGGTCAAATATGCTTGTTGTCGCAAACGAGACAAAATTGTGTTCCAACTAAACTCAATGATCTCAAAAATTTCTGGATCCGGCTTGAACGATATTGTGGTTCCCCTTCCGCTTGCTTTTCCAACCGCTCGCACTGGTTTTACGGGCTTGCCCTGTTTGTATTCTTGAACATACAATTTACCATCTCTTCTGACTTCAGCTTTCGTCCAAATGGAAAGCGCGTTCACGACGGAGACTCCGACTCCATGCAATCCTCCTGATATCTTGTATCCCTCATTTTCAAATTTTCCTCCGGCGTGCAGTGTCGTCATAATTGTTTCCAAAGCGGATTTTTTCGTTTGCTTGTGCTTATCTACCGGAATTCCTCTTCCGTTGTCCGTAATTTTTACTTCATTTTCCGGAAGAAGTTCAACTTTAATATCATCACATTCTCCAATTAAAGCTTCGTCTATCGCGTTATCAACAACTTCCCAAATTAAATGATGAAGACCCTCAATCCCCGTTCCTCCAATATACATTCCCGGTCTTTTTCTCACGGGAGAAAGCCCTTCAAGAACTTGGATATTCGCGGCGCTATAACTATTTTTTTTCTTTCCTT
>CAZUBR010000029.1:0-5269 GCA_964618965.1 uncultured Candidatus Saccharibacteria bacterium
AATAAAGACTCCGTTATATGGCAAGAGATACTAAAAGAAGAATATAGAAGCCTTGAAGCTTTAGAAAAGATAGAAGTTTAAGACAATGCGAAAACTTTTAACCGGAAATCAAATTATCGTTCAGGCGATGTTAGACGCTGGCGCCGAAGCTTTTTTCGGATACCCAATTACGCCGGCATCTGAAATTTTGGAAGGATGGATGAAAGAAGCGTCAAAAAACAAGAGTCTTATATCAGTTCAAACGGAAGATGAAATTTCAGCGGGATTTTCTCTAATCGGATCTGTTCTTGCCGGGAAAAAGGCGTTTACGGCCACTTCCGGACCCGGAAATGTCATAATGCAAGATGCTTTTTCCATGGCGGAAGCTATGCGTCTTCCTACCGTGGCTTTTATAATGCAACGCGGAGGACCTTCAACTGGAACAGTGATTTATTCTCAATCTGAAGTAAATCTCACTTGTTTTGGCGGAAATGGCGAAGGAATGAGAATTGTGTATTCGCCAAGCTCTTTGGAAGAATTGTACAAAATTTCTAGGCAAGCGTTATTTGTCGCGTGGAAATACAGATTTCCAGTATTTGTGTTGGCTGACGGTTATCAAGCAAAGATGAGCGGGAATGTTGATATATCAGAAAAATACGGAGACGATGCTGAAACAGAGGCGTATTTGCTATTCTCTAAAAATAATTCTCTTGAGAATAAAATGCCCGAAGGAAGTTTTCTGCGGACAAAAGAGAAAAATAGATTTTGTACAAGTATCAGAAACTGTTATAATACGGAAAAGGAACTGAATACCGCGAATCTTTCAACAATAAGCGCTTTCAAAAAATGCAATTCAAAAATAGAGCAACATGAAACGGTGAACGCGAAAAATTCAGGTACACTGATAATTGCTCACGGGATTGTCGCGGCCGCGGTTCATCAAATAATTGGTAATTATACCGATATTGGATTGTTTAGACCAATTACATTAAATCCATTTCCAGCCGAAGCGCTTGTAAAAAACGTTAAAAACAAGAAAAAAATAATTATTATAGAATCGGCGTATAATCAGTTGGGCAGGATCGTGAAAGACGCTTTGAGCGGGATTGAAATAGAAGTTAAAGAAATTTATCATTCAGGAAAAGGTTTTACTCCGGAAGAAATAATTAGTTTAATAAAATAAGTCTCACTATAAGGAAAATAAAATGAAGTTTCAAAAAAATAGCGAATACAAAAATGATAAAAGATTTATTATCTATTATACAATCACTCAAGTATTTTTGGGCGTTATACTTTTTGCAGTTCAGGTTATATTTTTGGTTCAGGTTTTCCGTTTGATTAGAATTTACTCTGAAAAAACAGATTGCGTATGCCCTCCAATAACAATAGATAATAACATGGAATCGCATGAATAATCCATTTCCACAATGCTGGAGATATTTCAATAAACCGCATAAGTTTGATCCAGGATGCGGGCATGGAATTACGCTCAAACTTCTAGGAGAAGTCATTGATGAGTTAGATATTGCCGACAAGACGGTTTTAGGATGGGACATTGGATGTTCCCTGCTCGCGTGGGATCTTTTTAGTGTTGACGCGGCGCAAACACATCACGGAAGAACGATTCCCGTAGTGTTTGGTTTCAAAAAAAGCAGGCCTGACAGTATCGCGATCGCGTATATGGGAGATGGTGGCGGATACGCAATAGGCTTGCATCATCTTATAAATAGCGCGCAAAGAGATGACAATATCTCCGTAATTCTTATCAATAACGCTAATTACGGAATGACAGGCGGGCAAGAAGCTCCAACAACGCTACCCGGTCAAAAAACATCAACAACGCCAAATGGAGCGGATGAATTGTTTATGAAAGGCCCAGAACTTGTCAGAACTGCCAATAAGAACGCTTTTTCGGCAAGAGGAACAGTCCGACAACCATTAATATTAAAAAAAATGTTGCGCGAATTGATAGAATCCCAAAATAATGGTCATTTTGGGTTTCTGGAAGTTTTATCTGGATGCCCCGTAAATTGGAAAACAGACGCGAAAGGGACAATAGAATTTTTGAAGAAAATGGAAAGATACTACCCAATCGGAGAAGTATTAACTATAAATTAGGGTTATGCCATCAAAAACAGACAACGCGATAAAAAAAGTTTTAATAGCGGGTGAGGGCGGTCAGGGCGTTCAGACTATCGCCAAGATATTGCAAATGGCAAGTTTTTTGAGCGGTCAAAAAAGTTTGTATGTTCCAAATTTTGGGGTAGAACAACGGGGAGGCGTAACAATGGCGTATTTGCAAATTTCTGATTCTGAAATTTTTTATCCAAAATTTTCAAAAGCTGACGTAGCTGTTTTATTAAGTCCGCGATCAGTAGATAGAGCGAAAGAACACATAGACGAACGAACAACGGTTGTAATAAATTCTTCTTTAATTAGTAGCGAACTTATCTCCCAAAGCTTTAGCGCGGATAGAATGGAGAAAATTAACGCGACAGATATCGCTCTTAATGATTTTTCCTCGCGCGTTTTCAGCGCGGTGGTGTTGGGAATGATAAAAAAATATTTTAATTATCCAGAAAATATTTTAGCGCGAGCCATGGAAAAAGAATTGGGAAGCAAATTTAGCAGTGATGATGATTTGAAAAAGGAAAATCTCAGAGCGTTGCATGTAAACATAAACGCGAAACATGAGACATATAACAAATGATATGAAAAAATTTAAATCAATCGTAAAAGAAGATGATAAGAAAAAAACAGAAGTTTATCCGGAACTTTGCAAAAGTTGCGGTCTTTGCGCTGAAATTTGTCCGCAAAAAGCGATCTTGCTCACTGGAAAATTGGGTCATGCTAACAAACCCACCGTTGACATTGACATTGAAAAATGTATCGCTTGCGGTCAATGTCAAAATATCTGTCCGGACTGCGCTATAAAAATCAAGAAAAAATGAATTGGAAAATTAAAGAACAAGCGCCATCGGATTTTTTAAAACAATTTTCTGGTATAGATCCTATTTTATTGCAATTGCTGTTTTCTAGAAAAATCAGAGAAAGACAGAAAATTGAACAGTTTCTAAAACCAGATTATTATAAGGATCCTTATGATCCTTATTTAATGTTGGACATGGGGAAAGCCGTGGATAGAATTTTACAAGCGATTGAAAAGAAAGAAAAAATGGTTGTATTTGGAGATTATGACGCTGATGGAGTAAGTTCATCCGCGCTTATGATTCAGTCATTAAGATTATTAAAAGCGAGCGTCTCCGTGTATATTCCCGACAGAGCAAAAGAAGGATATGGAATGAATATAAACGCGGTTAAAGAAATAATTGATCAAGGGGTAAAACTTGTTATTACGGTTGACTGTGGGGTATCTGACTATGATGAAGTAGAGTTTGCCAATGAAAACGGAATAGACGTTATTATCACGGATCATCACCCTATCACTCAAAAACTTCCGCGCGCTTTTGCCATAGTTAATCCGCACCAAAAAGAAGATCAATATCCATTCAAATATCTCGCGGGTGTCGGCGTCGCGTACAAATTAATTCACGCCCTATCAGAAAAAGCGGATTATACAAAAATAGATCTAGACGCTTTCGGTGGGAAAGAAGGATATTTGAAATGGTTGCTTGATCTTGTCGCGTTGGGAACGGTGGCTGATTGTTGCCCGTTGATTGATGAAAATAGAACATTCGTAAAATTTGGATTAAAAGTGCTTGAAAAAAATCGTCGCGTTGGATTGACGGAATTATTCAAAAACGCGAGATTATATGATGAAAGCGAGAAATTTTCTCTCAACGCTTTCAACATAGGATTTCAAATTGGTCCGCGTCTCAATGCTTCAGGAAGAATGGATCACGCGAATACGTCATATCAATTATTAATAACCGAATCTCAAATTGAAGGGAAACAACTTGCCGATCAAATTGAAGAAAATAACAGTCAAAGACAACAATTAACAAGACAAATTATCGCGAATGTAAAAGCGCGAAGCGACTTAACTTCTCAGGAATTCGTTTTCGTAAGTTTATCGGATTGTCCGCCCGGGATTGTGGGATTAATCGCGGGAAAATTAGCGGAAGAGACGCAACTTCCAGCTTTTGTTATTTCAGGAGACGGAGATATCTTAAAAGGGTCCGCCCGTCTTCCAGATGATTTCGCGAAAGAAGAATTTCATTTAGGAAAAACTATCGCGTCTTGTAAAGATTGTCTAATTGAATTTGGCGGTCATGCTTCCGCGGCGGGATTTAGTGTGAAAAATGGACAGGTAGACGCCTTTAGGCAGGCATTGAGCGATATTATTAAAGGATTTTTAGCAAAAAAAAATATAGATAAAACAAAATCTATTGAAATAGATTTTGTTTTAGATCAATCTGATATCGGATGGGATCTGTTAGACAATATAGTTAAAATGACCCCTTTTGGAGAGGGGAATCCCGAACCATTATTTTTAGCGAAAAATTTAACAGTCGGGGGAACAAAAACAGTTGGTTCCAAAGGAAATCATCTAAAGCTTGATTTGCGTTTATTGGATAAAAATGGCAAAATTAATTTTGTTGACGCGATTGGATTTGGACTTGGAAAATTTGACGTTAAATCAAACGATAAGGTTGACGCGGTGTTTTCTCTTGAGGAAAATATATGGAATGGTAAAAAAAATTTACAATTAAAAATTAAGGATCTCAAAAAAATATGCGAAAAATAATTCTTAACACGGATGGCGGTTCGCGCGGTAATCCCGGTCCGGGAGCCATTGGCGTCGTTATTTCCAATGAGCAAGGGAACATATTAAAAGAATACGGGGAAGCGATCGGAGAACGCACGAATAATGAAGCGGAGTATGGAGCGTTGGTTTCAGGTTTGAAAAGCGCTAAAGTTTTGGTTGGAAAAACCGAGGCTAAAAACACGGAACTTGAATGTAAATTAGACAGCGAACTTGTCGTAAAACAGTTAAATCATGAGTATAAATTGAAAGATGAGCGAATCCAAAAGTTTTTTATTGAAATTTGGAATCTGACGCTTGATTTTGGAAAGGTTTCTTTTGCTTATATCCCGCGAGAAGAAAACAAGCGGGCGGATTTATTGGTCAACAAAGCGTTGGATGAAGAAGAACAAAAATTGTTTTGAAGGTACGTACGTAATAACTTTTATTTCGGGAAAGGAAATATTTGTCAGGCACGGTTAATTTTTCTAATTAGAAGGTTGAAACCACCAAATAATAAAATTATGCGTATACTAATTACAGGGGGAGCTGGTTTTATAGGAAGCAATTTTATAAGATATATGC
>CAZUBR010000030.1:0-5266 GCA_964618965.1 uncultured Candidatus Saccharibacteria bacterium
GGATACAGCGTTAGGAAAAATAAGCGAATTTTGATTAGAAGTTAATATGTTTTTTAAATTTTGTGAAGATATTGAAGCGCTCATTATCGCGGATTCTGGAATAAATTTCATGTATAATTTTTTATTCTTGTTACTCATGAATAAAAACATCGCGATATTCGTCGCGATTATTATTAAACAAAAAATAAAAATTAACAATCCGGTTTTCTTATTTCCCGTTTCTGGTTTCTCGTCGCGCTCTTCGCGTTGTTGATACTGCTGATTCTGTATTTCTTGTCTATCCGAATCTGAAAAAGTTCTTTCGTTTTGAATGTTTAATTTAACCTTATCAGACATAGCTATTGATTATTTTCTTCGTTTAATACATCATCTCCTATTTCCGCTTCCGCGTTATTCCCGTTATTAACACGATCAATCAAAGTGAACATACTGTTTTTTGAAGTGGAAAATATCAATTTATTCCCAGCTATGGCATATTCCAAAGCCGAATCCGGGAATGGAAAGTTCACATATTTTATAGAAACGCCTGAATAAATATTTTCAATAAAACTCTCGGAAGACGCGTTTTCAAAATTTAACGAGTTATCAAGATACAAATTCACAAGTTCTTTAGTCATTGTCTGCTCCCAGCCCAATAATATCTCCTGAACAGCTTGCGTATCGTTGATTTCTAAAATCAGCCCCAACCTGCCACTTCCTCCTTCTGAATACGCCACTAAATTGTATTTGGAAGTCATCCTGTCAAGAATATCTTGAGGAAATTCATTAAAAATTCCGTTTACTATCATTTCCGCGGATGGAAAATCTTGGTCAAGAGAAAATTGAATGTCCACAAAATCTTGAGCAAGAGCCAAATCTTGCGCATTTAGCTTTCCAGCGACCGCCAAAACCAAGTTATTCTGATAATAATCAATGAACTCGTCTTGATTTACATCAATATCGTATTCTATATCAAAACTTATCAACTTAAAATCATTTTCTATAATTTCAGGAACATTGGAAATATCTGGCAATTCTGGAATTATGGTTGTTTCTGGAATATCAGAAATTTTTTGATTATCTGTCACAACTATTGATGGATTAGGAGTAAAAAACATTGGGATAACAACAAAATAAACTCCTATCGCGATGGCTATAATGGCAATCCCTCCCACAAGCCCCCACATAGCCTTTTTCTTGTTTATTGAAAATTTCTTTTTTGTTTGATCCACTTTAGGCGGATTAAACCGAGATTTTGAAACTGTCATTTCTTTATCTTTCGTCGGGATTTGAATTTTCTGACTTTCTGGCTTTGTTGGAGGCAATGGAACAGAAGGTCTTGAAAAAATTGGGCTTCTTCCAACACTTTCAGGCCTTGAAATTTCAGCAGGTCTTGCTATTGACATTGATTCAGAAGAAAATGGTCTTGATATTGATTTTGACGGAGGAGTCGGAACATCGGCAGGCGCGTTAACAGAATTAACCGGAGCTATAGGGATTATTTTTATTTCAGGAACATCTGACAAAACAGGTTTTTCTCTCTTATGTTCCATTTCCGCTAAATGAGGCAAAGCCACAGGCGCCACTGGAGGAGCTACTCTCGCGATCGTTTTTTCTGGTTGCGAATTGCCTTTATGCCTTTCAACAGACTCCAATTTCGTTTGACCAGTTAATTCGCCCCTTTTAGCCACGCCTAAATCCTGTTGCATAGTTCTCATTGCAACTTCTTGAACCGCCTTCTTTTCTCCTAAACTCTCTGTCTTCCCTTTAGAAAAAAATCCCATGTGATTTTGTTTTTATATTATGTTCTTATTTTATCATAGACAATAACATGTGGACAACGTGTGGATAAATCACGGGATTAGAAAATCTAAATCGGACTTTCTAAATTTATGAACTTTATAACTACGTCTTCATCGTCAAATTGATTCTTCCCATGTTATCAATGTTTTTTACTTTCACTTTTACAATATCTCCTACTTTTAAGACATCTTCAACACAATCAACACGACTATTTGAAATTTCAGATATGTGGACAAGACCAGATTTTGCTCCAATCTCCACGAATGCTCCAAAATCCATTATTTTGACGACTTTTCCTTCATAAAGCTCCCCCGGAGCAATCACTCTTGTGCAATTCTTAACAAGTTTTACCGCCATCTCCACGCTTCCAGCTTCATTTGAAGAGATAAATACAGATCCGTCATCTTCTATATCAATTTTTGCTCCAGTTTTGTCTATAATGGAATTAATGTTTTTTCCTCCCGGCCCAATAAGCTCGCCTATTTTTTCTGGATTGATTTTCAAAATCTCAACGCGCGGAGCGAATTGGGAAAGATCTTTGCGAGGAGCGGGAATCGCCTTTCGCATAACTTCAAGAATTTTCATTCTAGCGATTTTGGCTTTTTTTAAAGTTTCAGCTACGCATTTATCTGGCAATCCATGCAATTTTGTATCCATTTGAAGAGCCGTAATGCCCTCTTCTGTCCCAGCCACCTTAAAGTCCATATCTCCGCCAAAATCTTCCATGTCTCTTATATCTGTTAAAACCTTGAATTCATCAATGTTTTCAGGATTCGTCATAAGCCCCATCGCGATTCCCGCGACCGGTCTCTTAATTGGCACTCCCGCGTCCATCAATGCTAACGCGCTTCCACAAGTACTTCCCATTGAAGTTGACCCGCTTGAAGAAATTATTTCTGTTTGGAGAAGAATCGTGTATGGAAACTGTTCTTTTGAAGGAATTACGGGAGCTAACGCCTTTTCCGCCAAAGCCCCATGCCCAATTTCTCTTCGCCCAGGACTTTTCAATGAAGATGTTTCACCAACGCTGTAAGGTGGAAAACTGTAATAATGTATGAATCTTTTAGTAACTTCTTCTTTCATTCCATCAATGATAATTCCTTCGGACGGCGAACCAAGAGTCGCGATTGTTAAAGCTCTAGTCTCTCCTCTTTGAAAATATCCAGAACCATGAGTCCGAGGAAGCGCTCCAACTTCCGCGGAAAGTTCTCTAATATCGTCAATTCCTCTTCCGCCAATTCGCGAATCTTTTTTAAGAACATTTTTTCTAACAATCTTTTTCACGGCTCCTTCAAAAGCCTTTTCTGCTTCAAACTTTTGTTCTTCCGCGAGTTTTTCGTCACTTTCTTCGGGCAAATTAGCGTATATTTTTTCTTCTAGAATCGTGTCTAATAAACTTTCTATTTCTGCCTTTGAGCTTCTTTCTTCAAGCGCTTTTGAAATTTCATCCTCAAGATCTTCGGAAATCTTGTTTGCCAATTCGTCTGAATATTCTTCCGCGATAGCAACTTCTAACGTTTCTGGGTTAATTTCTTTGGCTATCTTCCCAATAAAATCCGCGATTTCTTGCCCCATTTTCTTGCCAAGTTCAATCGCGTTATTCATCTGATCTTCCGTAATTTCATTTGCTCCCGCTTCAACCATAACCACCTTATTATTCACGGTTGAAACAACCAGATCAAGCGATGATGTTTCTTGTTCGGCAATTGTCGGGTTAACAACAAAATTGCTCCCGTTCATTCCTATTTTCACGACCCCGACAGGACCATCAAATGGAATCCCTGAAATTGCTAAAGCCGCGCTTCCGGCAATAGCGGAGAGAACATCCGCGTCATTCTCTTTGTCAAACGAAAGAGCGGTAGAAACAATCTGGACGGGGTTTCTCATTCCCTTTGGAAAAAGCGGGCGCAAACTTCTATCTATTAACCGCGCGATTAAAATGGCATCGTCTGAAGGACGCCCCTTTCTTTTCACAAACCTGCTCCCTTTTATTTTCCCCGCCGCGTAAAAGTTCTCTTCATAATCAACATTCAATGGAAAATAGTCTCTATCCAATTCGGCCTTTCTCCCCATTGTCGCGTTCGCCATTACGACGGTTCCTCCCATACTAACAACAACAGACCCATCCGCTTGAGTCTGAAAACGATTAACCTCAACGATAATTTCCTTGCCCGCGAGGTTTAAACTAAACGACCTGTTTTTTTCTGACATCTTTATATCCTTCCCGAAAGCCGAAAGTCCAAAATAGTCAAAAGTTTATAAGGTTAAAACATAATTAACCACATAAACTTTAGACCCTTTAGATCTTAAGACTTTCTATTTTATTAGACAACAATGTAATGTTGTCGTTTTTTTAACTTTATGAACCTTCAGACTATATAAGATACTTGCGTTTATCAAGACTCAAATCCGTAAAATCGTCAACGGCATTTTTCAATTTTCCCGAAGTGCTTTCGCCGAAGGCGACTACTTCAGCTCTGCATCCGCTTGTCGCTCTAACATACTCAATCAAAGGAACGTAATCTCCATCTCCGCTAATAATCACAACAACGTCCAAACTGGAACTGAGTTTTATCACATCAACCGCCAAACCGACATCCCAATCCGCTTTTTTCATTCCGCCCGGAAAAACTTGAAGATCTTTCATCTTTACCTCTATTCCTATTCTCGTTAAGGCATCAAAAAAAGCAGTTTCGTCTCCGCTTTCTGTTTTAATGCCGTAAGCTATCGCTCTAATTGGAATCCGCCCAGCAATCGCGGTTTTAAGAATTTCTTTGAAATTTGCTTTCTTTTGATAAAGGTTTCTCGCGGAATGATAAATATTTTGGACATCTATAAATACGCCAACTCTCTGATCGCTATATTTTGAAGCGTTCTTTAACACTCTATTTCTTGAGTCCTAATTTTTTAATTAATTTTTTGTATCTTGACTCGTCATTTTTAGACAAATATGATAACAGCTTTCTTCTCTTTGAAACCATTTTTAACAGTCCTCTTCTGGAATGATTATCTTTCTTGTGAGTTTTTAGATGCTTGCTAAGCTCATCTATCTGTTTGGTAAGAATCGCTGTTTGCACCTCAACAGAGCCGGTATCTTTGGTATGAACCGCGTTCTGCTGAATAATTTTACCTTTTACTTCTTTTTTAATCATATAATCATGCTATCATAAATAACTAAAAGACGCAAGAAAAAAACGGTTCGCAAGATTTTTCTTGACAAACTGCCTCTAAACTATTCTCTGCGTGGCGGGGAAGCAACACAACACGAGCCGTATCGGCCGACATCCCACACTTCTACTTCCCACATTTGAGCAATTTTCTCCATTGCCTCATAGTAGGAATACCAAGGGGCACACAGCAGGTCTTCAATTTGCTTTGCATATTCCCCGAACGGACGAAGAAAAATTGTCTCAACTCCCTCATTTTTTACTTCATAATAGAGGTAATAGTTTCTTCCCTCTATTATTATTTTAACATTTTTACG
>CAZUBR010000031.1:0-5106 GCA_964618965.1 uncultured Candidatus Saccharibacteria bacterium
TTGAATTTAGAATTTGTAATTTATATTGTGTGTATTTAACAAGAATAGAAATACAAGGATTCAAATCTTTCGCCAATAAGACGACGGTTGCTTTTGATCGCGGGATGACCGCGATTGTGGGGCCGAACGGGTCTGGAAAATCAAATATAGCAGACGCGATTAAATGGGTTTTGGGAGAACAAAGCGTAAAATCTCTTAGGGGCAAAAAGGGCGAGGACATAATATTCGCGGGAAGCGAGAAAAAGGCGCGAGTTTCAACGGCGTCTGTTTTTTTGTATTTTGACGATAGCGATAGAAGATCCTCAACCGGTCTAGATGAAATTATTATTGGGAGAAAAATATTTCGCGATGGATCTAGTCAGTATTTTATAAATGAAAACAGAGCGCGTCTTTCTGACGTAATTGATCTTTTAGCAGAATCAGGAGTTGGAAAAGGAGATTATACGGTAATTAATCAGGGAATGGCGGACTCTATTCTTAGCGCTTCATCCGCGCAAAGAAAAATGATTTTTGAAGATGCCATTGGAATCAGACATTTTAGAATAAAACGGGATCAGGCGGAAAAAAAGTTAGAAAGCACGGGACAGAATATGATTAGAATAGGGGATGTAATAGCTGAAATAGAACCACGATTGAAGACATTGAAAAAACAAGCGCGAAGGGCGGAAAGAAAAGAAGAACTCGCGGGTGAATTACGAAAAATTCAAGAACAATACTACTCGCTTAAAATGTCGGAATTATTAGAGAGTAAAAAAGTTTTTGATAAACAGGAAAAGGGGATAAATGAAAAAATTGAGGAAGCGCAAAATGATCTTAAAAAAACCGAAGATGACTTACGGAAAGAATCAAAAGCGGAATTAGAGGGCGGAAACGAGGTGATTGCGCTAAGAAAAAAATTTCAAGACATAACTTTGAAGAGGAGAAAAATTGAAAGAAGCGTTTTGGATTTAGAAGGAAGAATTAAATTTGCTGAACGAACGATTGATGAAAAGACTAAAGAGTTAAAATTTATTTACTCTGCCGATCAACGGAATGAGAATGTTCAAAAAGGGGATGAAAAAATTGTTTTGCGAAAGAAAGAATTAAAAGATTTATTCGCGTCGTTGAAAAAGTTAGAGGACGCGAATTCTATCGGCGAGTTGAAAAACATGTTAAAAAATATCTATAAATTTTTTGAAAAGTTTTTATATAAAAACAAAACGGGTGGTAGAGAGATAGACAAAGGTCGGCAGTATCGCGATAAAATTATCCAGAACGCGGAAGCGGAAAAAAAGGAATCCGCGGAATGGTTAAAAAAAGAAAAGAAAGAATTAGAAGCGACAGAAAAAGAAGCCGTTGATTGTGAAAAAAATATGTTCAAAATCAATGACGAAGATAGAAAAAGAAGAAGCAAATTTTTTGAATTGGAAAAAGTTATTCATCAAAAAAGAGAGATCGCGGATAAATTTAAAAAACAACTGAATCAGTTAAGAATAGAAAATAGCGGAACGCTTATTCATATTGAAGACATGGAGAAGGAGGCCCTCTCTCAATTATCAATTACGAATTATCAATTACAAATTCTATTACGACGCGATGCGGACGGCGTAAAATTGTCAGACATTGATGATTTGTATAAAAAGATTCGCGAAATAAAAGGACAGCTTGAACAGATTGGGGGAACGGATGATTTAACGATTCAGGAATACAAAGAAACGCAAGATCGTTTTGATAATTTTTCCAAAGAGTTGAAAGATTTAGAAAGCGCGAAAAATAATTTAATTTCTCTGATACAAAAAACCGACAGAGAGATGGAAAATAAATTCAAAGCATCCTTTAAGAACATTGCCGGCAATTTTGATAAATATTTCAAAATGATTTTTGGCGGGGGAGAAGCAAGAATATTTTATGATTCGGAAGAATCTGGAATTGAAATTAGCGCCGTTCCTCCCGGAAAAAAAACCAAGAATCTTACCATGCTTTCAGGCGGGGAGAGAGCGTTGACTTCTATCGCTATCTTGTCCGCTATTATAGCGAATAATCCTCCGCCTTTTTGCGTGCTGGATGAAGTTGACGCGGCATTAGATGAAGCGAACTCGTTGAGGATTGGAAGAGTATTCGTGGATTTGGTAGAAAAAACTCAATTTATAGTAATCACTCACAATCGCGCGATAATGAGTCAGTCCAATATCTTGTATGGCGTGACCATGCAGAAGGATGGGGTGTCGCAGTTGTTATCAGTTAAATTAAAAAGTTGATTTTGACATTTTTTGGATGGTATGGTAGCATGATGTTGATATGTTAAAGATCAGATTAACTAGAACTGGAAAGAAGAATAGGGCGCAGTTTAGAATTGTTGTTGCGCGAAGCACATCTCCCGTAAGAGGGGGATTTATTGAGGTGCTTGGATCTTTAGATCCGCATAACGATATCGTCAATTTGAAAGCGGAAAGAATTAAACATTGGTTGGAACAAGGGGCTCAAAGTTCTCCGAGAGTTCACAATCTTTTAGTTGATCATAAAATTATAGAAGGCGAGAAAGTGACTTCATGGAAACCGAAGAAGAAAGAGAAAACGGAAGAGGATAAGAAGAAAGAAATTTCTGGGATTGAGAACGCGAAGAGTAAAAATGAACAGTAGTTTCAAATTGCGCGAATTTTAAATTTTAAAACAATTTTTAATAACCAATAATCAATTTTAAAACACGATGAATGAAAAGATAATTACGCACTCTTTGGTTGTTTGAAGTTTGATATTTGTTATTTAGAATATGGTGGTAGGGAGGTCGGACTACTGCGTGATAATTAAGAATAAGAAGGACTCTTGAAAAAATATGGCAGAAAAAGATCTAGAATTTGTTGAATTTATCATAAAAGCTATTGTTGATAATCCCGACAAAGTTCAGCTTGATAGAAAAGTTGACGAAATGGGTGTGCTTATCACTCTTAAAGTTGATAAAGAAGACATGGGAAAAGTTATCGGCAAAGATGGCTCAACGGCTAAAAGCATCAGGACGTTATTGAGAGTAATTGGAGCGAAGAATAACGCTCGAGTTAATTTCAAGATTGAGGAACCAGAGGGTAGCGGAGGACAAGCTCCTAAACCCGATGTTGCTTCGGTTGTTGATGATTTGAAGTTATAATCACTCGCGAGTGGTTGTTGAAAAAACAAAAACCGTGCTATTATATCTGTGGCGCGGTTTTTGCGCGATAATTATTATGAATTTCAACATTATAACAATTTTTCCAGAAGTTTTTGATCCATATTTCAAAACATCAATATTAGGACGCGCTCAAGAGCGAGGCTTGGTTAATTTTAATGTTCTTAATTTACGAGATTTTTCAAAAGATAAGCATAAAAAAGTTGATGATGAACCATTTGGAGGAGGAGCGGGGATGGTGATGGGGGTGGAACCCATTTACAGATCAATAAAGTTTATTCGTGAGAAAATAAATGAAGAGATAATGAACGGAAAATTTCAAATGTTAAATGACAAATTTCAAAACAATGGCAAATGTCCAATGACAAATTTTAAAACGACGGTGGACAAGAGCAAAATAATTTTACTATCCGCAAAAGGGAAGAAGTTTGATCAAAGGAAAGCAGAGGAGTTAGCACAGTTGGACAATATCACTTTGATTTGCGGAAGGTATGAAGGAGTGGATGAACGAGTGGCAGAGTATATCGCGGATGAGGAAATTTCAATTGGAGATTATGTTTTAACTGGCGGGGAATTACCAGCGATGATTGTCGCCGACGCCGTAGCAAGATTATTACCGGGTGTTATATCCGAAGAATCTCTGAAAGAAGAATCATTTATGAATGATAAATTAAATAATATGGAGGCGGATCTCATTTTTACTCATGAGTATCCGCAATACACGAGACCGGCGATTTTTACGACGGATGAAGGAGAAGAATGGAAGGTGATAGAAGTATTATTGTCGGGGAATCATGAAGAGATTAGGAAATGGCGAGCGAATCAATGATCAATGTTGGATGTTATCGTTTGCCATATTCTTTAAAAAGATATTTTTTATTGGGATAATTTTTACTCTTGACATTGTTTGAGAATACGATAGAATAAAGAACAGCATCTTAACAACTTAATTGACGTCTTGACGCGAATATTTATTCGTATCGAGATAAAGCCATACATATTTTTTATCTAGCATATTAAAGGTTTTTCAAATCTTTGATCTATTTTCTTTTAAGAGTCTAAAAATTCTTAATCTAATAAGAGTTTGATCCTGGCTCAGGACGAACGCTGGCGGCGTGGATAAGGCATGCAAGTCGAGCGGACTGTAGCAATACAGTCAGCGGCAAACGGGTTAGTAACACGTGGGAATTTCCCCTGAAGTCGTGAATAACTCGCCGAAAGGCGGACTAATACACGATAGTCTCTTTGAGCAATCAAAGGGTAAAGATTTATCGCTTCAGGAAAAGCCCGCGTCCTATCAGCTTGTTGGTGAGGTAATGGCTTACCAAGGCAATGACGGGTAGGGGGTTCGAGAGGATGGCCCCCAACACTGGGACTGAGACACGGCCCAGACTCCTACGGGAGGCAGCAGCCGAGAATCTTCGACAATGGGCGAAAGCCTGATCGAGCGACGCCGCGTGTAGGAAGAAGTTCTTAGGAATGTAAACTACTTTTCTGAAGGAGAAATTTTGATATTACTTCAGGAATAAGGGGTTGCTAAGCTCGTGCCAGCAGCAGCGGTAATACGAGTGCCCCAAGCGTTGTCCGGATTTATTGGGCGTAAAGCGTCTGTAGTTGGTTTGAATAGTCAGATGATAAAAGCCGATGCTCAACATCGGACCCTCATCCGAAACGTTTAAACTGGAGCGCGTAAGAGGCAGATGGAACTTACAGTGTAGGAGTGAAATCCATTGATATTGTAAGGAACACCAAAGGCGAAGGCATTCTGCTGGGACGTTGCTGACAATGAGAGACGAAAGCGTGGGTAGCGAATGGGATTAGATACCCCAGTAGTCCACGCCCTAAACGATGGATACTAGTTGCTTGGGGATTCGACCCTCTGAGTGGCGAAGCTAACGCGTTAAGTATCCCGCCTGGGGAGTACGGCCGCAAGGCTAAAACTCAAAGGAATAGACGGGGACCCGCAC
>CAZUBR010000032.1:0-5079 GCA_964618965.1 uncultured Candidatus Saccharibacteria bacterium
GGAATCTTCGGAAGCATTGAAAGATTTGGGACTGGATGAAATTTTTGAGGACAAGAGAAATATTGTCGTGATAGAATGGGGAGAGAAAATAGAAGGAGTATTGCCAAATTATTTCAAGAAGATCCGTTTTGAGAGCATAGGGGGCGATAGGAGAAAGATAGAGACCAATGTCAAATTAAAAATTAAAAATTAAAAAGGAATGCTAAATTTTAAATCTCGGACTTTTTAATTTTAATTCGGATTTTGATATTTTGTTGGATTTTTATGAAAGAAATACAAAAAATTGATAATAGTAAAAGACTCCTAATTCTAGACAGCAACGCGATTGTTCATCGGGCTTATCACGCCTTACCTCCGTTCACGTCTCCAAAAGGGCAAATCGTGAATGCTGTTTTTGGATTTTTTACGATACTATTAAAGACAATCAAAGAATTAAAACCCACGCGCATTGTGGCAACTTTTGATCTGGGTGGAGAAACGTTTCGTCATAAAGAGTTTAAGGAATACAAAGAGCAGAGAGCGGAAACCGATCAAGAATTATACAAGCAGATTCCCATCATTCAGGATATTCTAAAAACTATGGGAATTTCTGTTCTCGCGATCAGGGGGGTTGAAGCAGATGACATTATCGGGTCAATAAGCAAGAATATCCATGTTCCCAATATCATCGTGACGGGAGATTTTGACATGTTGCAGTTGGTTGACGACGATACTGTCGCGTATATGATGAAACGCGGAATGTCGGACACTGTTATTTATGATCAAGAAAAAATTCAAGAAAAATTTGGATTTGGTCCAGAAAATATAGCTGATTTTAAGGGATTGAAAGGAGATCCTTCCGATAACATTCCGGGCGTTCCGGGCGTGGGAGACAAAACCGCTATGTCATTGATTCAGAAATTTGGGAACATGGAAAAAATTTACGAAGCCGTAAAATCTGGCAATTCTGATATTAAAAAATCCGTGATTAAAAAATTGGCGGATAATGAAAAGCAAGCGTTTTTTAGCAAGAAATTGGCGACAATCAAAACGGATATTCAATTAGATATTAAACTAAAAGATTTTCAATTTGATATCACCGACATTGAAAAAGCGAAAAACAAGTTTTTGGATTTAGGGATGAAAAGCATCGCGACCCGCCTTCGCCAAGGTTGTGGCGGGCAAGGAAAGGCAGATAGAACGCGCGGAGCTGACAAAAGCGTTCCTGATGAAAAAGCAAACGTGGGCAACGCGCCATCATTATTCGCGGAACAAAACGTTCAGAGTATGATTGAAAAATATTTCAAAGACGGGATATTCTCAAAAGAGATTAGAGACTTGGAAGTTGCCGTAATTCCAGTTATAGAAGAGATGGAAAAAAATGGAATTAAGATTGATATTAAAAAACTTAAAGCGCTGTCAAAAGACATTTCTCAAAGGATTAAGGAGATAGAAAAACGAATTCATGATTTCGCGGGATCGGACTTTAACGTGAATTCATCTCAACAATTGTCTGAAATTCTTTTTGATAAATTAAAAATTTCAACACAGGGAATCGGGAAAACGCCCAAGGGAATTCTTTCAACGGCGGCTCCAGAGCTGGAAAAAATTAAAGACAGAAGTCCGATTATTATTTTCATTTTAAGGTACAGAGAGCTGGAAAAATTGAGGAACACATACATTGACGCTTTGCCAAAATTAGTTGGAAAAGATGGGCGCGTTCACACAAAATTTGACCAATTAGGAACCGTCACTGGCAGAATATCTTCATCCGATCCCAATTTGCAGAACATTCCAATCAGATCCGAAGAAGGAGAGGAGATCAGAAAAGCGTTTATTCCGGAAGCCGGGTTTAAGTTGGTCTCGTTTGATTATTCTCAAATTGATTTGAGGACGATGGCGCATATCTCAGAAGACAAAACCATGACGCGAGCGTTTCAAAACGGGGAAGACATTCATACCAAGACCGCCATGGAAATTTTTGGAGTCAAAAAAGAAGAAGATGTTACCGCGAAAATGAGAAGAATGGCAAAGACAATTAATTTTGGAGTCATTTACGGAATGTCGTCTTTTGGATTATCTGAACGCGCGAGCATTTCAAGAGCTGAAGCCAAAGATTTTATAGAAAGATATTTCAAAAAATTTTCAGGAGTTGCCAAATATATTGAATCCGCGAAAAAAGACGCGATCGGTAAAGGGTATGTTGAAACAATTTTTGGGAGAAAGAGATACGTGCAGGAATTGCAATCGCGTAATTGGAAGATTAAAGCGTCGGGGGAACGAATGGCGATCAATATGCCAATTCAAGGAACATCCGCGGATATCGTGAAAATGGCGATGCGCGATGTTTGGGAATGGTTGAAAAAAGAAAAATTAACTGGCGACGCGAAGATATTATTACAAGTTCACGATGAATTATTATTTGAGATAAAGGAAGACGTGAAGAAAGAAAAAATTGAAAGAATAAAACAAATTATGGAAAATGTTGCCAAATTGAAAGTGCCGTTGATTGTTGGCGTGAAACTGGGAAATAGCTGGGGAGAAATTAATTAACAGCGCGCGATTATCAATGAACAATTATAGATGCCAGAATTACCAGAAGTACAAACTATCGTGGATGGATTAAACCGACAGGCGACGGGAGCAACTATCGTCAGTGTTTTTTCTGATTGGAAAAAAATGATTCAAAAACCGAAAACATGGAAAAATTTTGAAAAGATGATTGTCGGGAAAGAAATAAAAAACATTGAGCGGAAGGGCAAAAATATAATTTTTTATTTGTCGGAGAACGTTGCTCTCGCGGCGCACTTAAGGATGACGGGGCATTTTTTAATGATCACTCCGGAAAAAAGAAGAAATAAAAATGATCCGATCCACGAGAAGGTCAATCAGTATGTTCACTTTCAAATGGAGCTGGCGGATGGACGAACGCTCGCGCTCTCGGATCCGCGGAAGTTCGCGAAAATTTTCGCGGTGAAAGAATCAGAAATTGATAAACTAATTTTAACGGGAAGAGATCCGTTGGACGACAAGTTCACGTTAAAAAATTTCAGAGAAACATTGAAAAACAAACACGGAAACATCAAACAAATTTTAATGGACCAAACTTTAATCGCGGGGATCGGAAACATTTATTCGTCGGAAATTTTGTGGGAAGCGAAAGCAAATCCTTCGCGAAAAACGGAAACTTTAGGCGAAAAAGAAAAAAATAGAATTTTTCACGCCATGAAGAAAATTTTGAAATTGGCGGTAGAAGCGCGGGGAGACAGTGAATCCGATTACAGAGACGTTGACGGCAATAAAGGCGGCTATCAGAAAATTCACAAAGTTTATCAGCGAGAAGGGGAGAAATGTTTAAGAAAAGATGGGGGGATAATCAAAAGAATTAAAATTGGGCAAAGAAGCGCGTTTTATTGTCCGGTGTGCCAAAAATAAAATCAAAAACCAAATGTTAAAAATCAAAAGCGCGAATCAAAAATTAAAAATAATTATTCCTGTTATAATTGGATGCGCTATTATTTTGGCAGGCGCGTTGTTTGGTTGGAGAACGCGAAAAAGCAAGATGGCGGAAGCGGAAAATAATTATATTGTCGTTGATGAATTAAGCGGAATTCCAAACGATAAGAAACAGGAGCCGCTTTTACCCATGTCTTCAATATCAGGGATAAGATCCGAAAACGGGAATCGCAGACCGTTCGCGGTTATGCTCGCGGGAGATGAAGAGGTTCGGCCATTATCGGGAATAGGGCAGGCGGATTTAGTCGTTGAAATGCCTGTTATTGAAAATGGAATAAACAGAATGATGGCGGTTTATGTTTCTGAAGATCCAAAAGACATTGGAAGCGCGCGAAGCGCCAGACATGATTTTATACCGTTAGCCAAAGGATTGGGAGCGATTTTTGTTCATTGGGGAGGATCGCATTTCGCGTTAGACAAACTCAATAAAAAAGTTATTGATAATTTGGACGCGTTGATAAATCCGCATGATGTTTTTTACAGAAAAAATGGAATCGCGATGCCGAATAATGGGTTTACGACAATGGATAGAATGATCAATGCTTCCGAAAAATTAGGGTATGAAATGACGATAAACGGCAACGTTAATACTGAAGATATTATTGAAGACGCGGAGAACTGGAATCCAGAAATTGGAGGATGGGAGTATTCGGGGAAAGACATAAAAATAAACTACCCCGGAAAATTCGGAGTAGAATGGAAATTTAATTCAATTAACAAAATGTATTATCGCTTTAGAGGAGGAACTTCCGAAATAGATAAAAATACTGGCAGACAGGTTACGGCGACGGTAGTCGCGGTTTTAGAGGCGAATTCAAGGCATTTGGAGGAACAATATAATGATGTTGACATTGAAGGATCAAACGCGCTTACCGTGTATCAGCAAGGATATTCGTTAAGCGGAAAATGGAGCAAGGATATAAAAGATCAAAGTTCTCCCATGCTATTTTTAGACTCCGCGGGAAATAAAATTCAATTGTTAGCGGGACAACGATGGTGGGAAATAATAGCAGATAAAAATTAAGAATCAAGAACGTCAAATATAAAACCATTCACCGATTAATTTTAACCCTTAATTTTGTTTATCGCTCTTGCCAGACGGGATTTTTTTCTTGATGCCGTATTTTTTTTAAGGACTTTTTTCTTTGCCGCTTTGTCAATTTTTTTTATGGCTATTCTCAACATTTCCTTCGCTTTTTCTTTGTTGTTTTCGCCAATAAAACCAACGGTTTCTTTAATCGCTTTCTTGTATGAATTTTTGGCTCTAGTATTTATAAGATTTTTTTTCTTGCTTTGACGCAGAGCTTTTTTTGCCGATGTCGTGTTAGGCATAAATGTATGTAAGTTTAATAGATTACGCGCACAAGTAGAATGTATCATAAGCTTGAGGAAATAGCAAGGGGAACGATACATTGTGACTAAAATTGTAAATTTAGAATTTAAGATCTTTTACTAATATAGAATCTTTTATCTTAAATTCTCCCACGCGCGTCCTTACTAGTTCTTCTACATATCCTCCGCATTTTAGTTCTTGTCCAATGTCATAAGCAAGAGAACGAATATATGTGCCGCTGGAGCAAATAA
>CAZUBR010000033.1:0-4899 GCA_964618965.1 uncultured Candidatus Saccharibacteria bacterium
CTATTTAGAGTATTACGCGAAATAGACCCGCTAACTTTATAAACTTTTAATTTTTAACTTAATTTTATGAATGACAAAAAAATAAGAGTGGCAATAAATGGATTTGGAAGGATCGGAAGATCGGCTTTTAGGATTATTTTAGAAAAGTATAAGAACATTGAAGTTGTCGCCATAAATGATCTGACAGACAGTAAAATACTCGCGCATCTATTGAAATATGATTCGGTTTACGGTCAATTTAATAGAGAAATCAGCAGAAGAGACGAAAGAATAATAGTAGATGGAAAAACATTCGGCGTTTTGTCTGAAACCGATCCCGGAAATCTTCCGTGGGAGAAATTGGAAGTGGACGTCGTTCTAGAATGCACGGGAGCTTTTAGAAAAATTGAAGAAGTAAGTCGTCATATTTCCGCGGGAGCGAAAAAGGTTATTATTTCCGCTCCATCAAAGTCGGATAAGGTCGGGGTGTATGTTATCGGAGTGAATGATCAAGAAATTCCACGAGATATTCAGGTCATTTCCAACGCTTCATGCACTACTAATTGTATAGCTCCAATAATGAAAATTTTGGAAGATTCTTTTGGAGTTGAAAAAGCGCTTATGACAACCGTCCATTCTTATACGGCGGATCAAAATCTTGTTGATGGTCCTCACAAAAGCGGGGATTTGAGACGCGCTCGCGGCGCGGCGATGAATATGGTTCCCACGACTACCGGAGCCGCTTTGACGACAGCGCGAACCATTCCAGCGATAGAAGGCAAATTTGACGGATTGGCCATTAGGGTGCCAACAGCTGTTGGATCACTGTCGGATATTACAGTGGTTTTGAAAAAAGATGTTGATGTTAAAACAATAAATGAAACGCTAACAGACGCGTCTAAATCTAAAAGCATGAAAAATATCCTTGCTGTAACGGAAAATCAAATTGTTTCGTCTGATATAATAGGCGATTCGCATTCTGCGATTGTTGATCTTTCTCTTACAAAGGTTGTTGGAAATAATTTAGTAAAAATTATAGCGTGGTATGATAATGAGTGGGGGTATAGCAATAGATTGGTGGAATTGATTGAAAAAATGATGTCATAAATTTAAGAACATGCAATCAATCAAAGAGGTTAATTTAGAAAATAAGACAGTTCTTTTGAGAGCTGATTTGGACGTGTCTGAAGGAGAAAATTTTAGATTGGAGGCGTTAACGCCTACGATAAACTATTTGTTGGAAAATAATTGCAAGATCATTATCATTGGACATAAGGGAAGACCTGACGGTAAGTTGGATTCGCGTTTGAGCTTATCGCCGGTTTTTGAAAGTCTGAAAAAAGTATTGGCGGATAGCAAAGTCAATATGTTTCATTATTTCGCGAATGTCTGCGAAGGAGATGCCAGCGAAACGGTCAGAAATCTATCCGCTTGCGATGTCATGATGATGGAAAATTTGCGATTTTGCTCTGGCGAAGAATCAAACAACGAACAATTTGCTAAAAAATTGGCGGGATTGGCGGATATTTTTGTAAATGACGCTTTCGCGGTTTCTCATAGAAAACACGCGTCAATTATTGGTGTTCCAAAATTTTTGCCAAGCTATGAGGGATTGAGATTCACTGAAGAAATAAAAGTTTTGTCTGAAATTATGAAGAATCCAGAACATCCAGCGATAGCGATTATAGGAGGAGCAAAAGTTGAAACTAAAGCTCCATGTATTGATAATTTGTCAAAAGTTTATGATTATGTTTTAATTGGAGGAAGAATAGGGATTGCCAGTTTGGAAAAAGAAAAGCCGTTTATCATGGAAGATCCAAAAATAGAAAATGTGGTGCTTCCGGTTGATTATATTGGAAAAAAACAGTATGACATCGGGAAAAATACTATTGTAAAATACAAAAAAATAATCTCAAAAGCGAAAACTATTGTCTGGAACGGACCAATGGGCAAGTTTGAAGACGACAACTTTTTGAATGGAACAAAAGAAATTGCTAATGCCATCATCGTTAGCGGAGCGCGAACTGTTATAGGCGGAGGAGACACAATCGCGGCGTTGAATAAATTAAAAATACCGCTCAATAAATTTAGTTGGGTTTCTGTCGGCGGAGGGGCGATGCTTAATCAATTATCTCTTCCGCGCTAAAGATTCAGAGAACAGGCAATTTGCCGTTGATGTTGTTTATGAAGAAAATAAAAATAAAAAATATAAACGCGAGAGAGATATTAGATTCTAGAGGAAATCCAACTTTGGAAGTGGCTGTTATGTTAAAAGACGGCAGTGTTGGAATCGCGGGAGTTCCTTCGGGGGCTTCCACGGGGAGCAATGAAGCCGTTGAAATTCGCGATGGAGATAAAAATAGATATGATGGAAAAGGAGTTTTGCAAGCGTGCGGTAATGTTAATAATAAAATTTTCAAGGCTTTGCGCGAACAAAATGTTATTGATCAGAGCAAAATAGATGAAATACTAAATGAATTAGATGGCGCGGACGATAAATCAAGATTAGGAGCAAACGCGATCGTGGGAGTTTCTATCGCGTGCGTTAAAGCGGCCGCTCAATCTTGCGAATGGGAATTGTATGAACACATAGAAAAAATATTTGGACAGTCAAACGATAATTTGCCTACTCCGATGTTCAATGTTTTTAATGGCGGCAAACATGCTCAAAATAAAGTGGACATTCAGGAATTCATGATTGTCCCGAATGAAAGGATAGAAACAGAGGAACAAATAAGAATTGGCTCGGAAATTTTTCATTGTCTAAAAGAAATCCTTTTAACAAAAAAATTAAGCGTGGGAGTTGGAGATGAAGGGGGATATGCTCCAACAGTCAAAACGCATGATCAAATTTTTGAATACACGCTGGAAGCCGGAGAAAAAGCGAGTTTTGAAGCGGGCGCGCAATTTCAATTGGCGATTGACGCGGCGTCCTCATCTTTCTTTGATTCTAACGATCAAAAATATGTATTTTCATTGGAAAATAAAAGGTTTTCTCCAGATGAACTCGTAAGAATCTATCAAAAATGGATAGAAAAGTATCATTTATTTTCCATTGAAGATGGATTAGATGAACATGATTTTAATGGCTGGAGAGAAATGAAAGAAATTTTGTCCGGAACACAAATCGTCGCGGATGATTTAACTGTCACAAATATCGCTTTTTTGTCAAAAGCTATTAGTAAAGGATGCGCGAACGCCGTGATTATTAAACCCAATCAAATTGGAACCGTCACGGAAACAATTAAATGCGCGCAAAAAGCAAAAAACGCGGGATGGAAAACGATAGTATCGCATAGATCGGGAGAAACTTGTGACGATTTCATAGTGGATTTAGCGGTCGGCATCGGAGCGGATTTCTTAAAAGCTGGGGCTCCCTCGCGAGGTGAAAGAATCGCCAAATATAATAGATTATTAAAAATTGCGCGATTATGACAGGAAATAAAAAAAAGAAACCAGTGGTTTTAGTAATTTTAGATGGTTGGGGAATCGCTCCCGCCGGAGAAGGAAACGCGATTTATTTAGCTGATACTCCAGTAATGGATAAGTTGTGGAAAGAATTTCCGCACGCGAAAGTTGAAGCTTGCGGAGAGGCGGTTGGATTGAAGAAAAATGAAACAAGCGGATCGGAAACCGCTCATGAAAACATTGGAGCGGGGAGAATTGTTGTTCAGGATTCCTGCCGAATTACCGAAAGCATTGAAGACGGAAGTTTTTTCAATAATACGGCTCTTTTGGGAGCGATTAAAAATCTTAATAAAAACAAAAAGTCCGCTCTTCACCTTATGGGATTATTGAGTTCTAACGATAGCTCTCATAGCAGACAAAAACATCTGAAAGCTCTGTTGGAATTCGCTAAAAAAAATAGAGTAAAAAATGTTTATTTACACCTCTTTACGGATGGCAGGGACGCTCCTCCCAAAAGCGCGAAAGAATTTCTTAGAAAACTGAGCGATATGATTCAAGACATAGGAGTAGGGGAAATAGCAACGATTGGCGGAAGATTTTATGGCATGGATAGATCTAAAAATTGGAATCGCCTCTTGCTTTCATATAACACAATGATTCTTGGAAAAGGAATAACGGCGAAAAACGCTTTTACGGCGGTTGATCAGGCATACAATAGCGGAGTTACGGATGAGTATATTATTCCCACGGTTATTGTGGATGATAATAAAAAGCCGATTGCCACGATTAATGATGGCGATTCCGTGATATTTTTCAATCTCAGATCGGATAGAGCTCGTCAGTTCACCAAATTGTTTGTTTTAGATAAAATTGAGGGAGTAAAGAGAAAAAAAACGCTAAAGAATCTATTTTTTGTCGCCTTTACTAACTTTGGTCCCGATCTTCCGATAAGAACCGCTTTCATGACTTTGCCCATTAAAAATACGCTTCCTTTTATCTTAAGCGACTTAAAACAGCTATATATAGCGGAGATGGAAAAATTCGCTCATGTCACGTATTTTTTTAATGGAGGATATGCTAATCCAATTGGCAATGAAGCGCGTATCGTTATTCAATCAAAAGATGTTGATAGTTACAAAGATAGTCCGAAAATGTCTTCAAAAGAAATTGGAGAAGTTATTTTTGGGAACGTTAAATTTGACGTGTATGACTTTATCGCGGTTAATTTCGCGAATTTAGATATGGTTGGACATACGGGAGATATTAAAGCCGCGATCAAAGCCGCTGAATACGTTGATCGCGTCGTGAATCAGATTGTTCAAATTGTTTTAGAAAAAGATGGAACGGTTATAATTGTTGGAGATCATGGCAACGCGGATGAAATGTTAGATGTCAATACTGGAGAGATTATGACCAATCATTCTAAAAATCCAGTTCCGTTTATTCTCGTTAATAACAAATGGCAAGGAAAAAATAAATTATTAAAAGATATAAAATTATGCGACATTGCTC
>CAZUBR010000034.1:0-4854 GCA_964618965.1 uncultured Candidatus Saccharibacteria bacterium
AAATTAAGGCTTTGAAAAAAATAAAAATAAAAATAAATTTTGAAAGGAGGTGAATACAATGCCAGTAAAAAAGAAAAAAGTTACAAAGAAAAAGGTTGCTAAAAAACCGGCGAAGAGAAAGACTACAAAAAAGAAAGTTACTAAAAAACCCGCGAAAAGAAAAACCGCTAAGAAGAAAAAGAAATAAGATAAGTAAAGAAATAAGCAATATCTAAAAACACCCAAGTATCACAAGGGTGTTTTTAGATTATAACAAATCGGTCTACTCCATACAAATCTTTTTTTATTTTTGCCGCGGGAAATTTTTCTATAAAATATGGCGTTTGCGTCGGGGATATTTCTAATACTATTATTGCTTTATTTAAGCCATTTTTTGACACTTGAGCCAATAATTCTTTAATATATTTTAATCCATCTTTCCCGCCGCAGAGAGCTGATTTGGGTTCAAAATTTTTAACATCGGGTGTCGTTCTGTTATATTCATCATCGTTTAAGTAGGGGAGGTTGGCGATTATGATTGATTTATTTTTTTTGTTTTTTACTTTTAGATAAGGTTCCAGCAGATTTCCTTTTAATATTTTTATAAAATCAATTTCATGAAACTTAAAATTTTTTCTCGCGATTTCTAAAGATTTCTCCGAATTATCAATCGCGAAAAAATTTATATTCTTTAAGTTTTCTTTGTATTTGAAATTTGGACTGTCCACGACGCTTTGCGTAGCAATGCGGGCAGGTTTTTGAAATTTGAAATTAGTGGCTCGCGTTGTTTGTAACAAAAATTTTTGTTCCAAAAGTAATTTGATAATTGAAACGGTGACGCATCCGCTCCCCGTTCCGACATCAACGATATCTATCGCGTGTTCATGATTTAATTTACAATTTAAGTTGTGATTTTTTCTCTTGGCTTGTTGAAGCTCGGGAAGCAAAGACAATTCAACTAACGTTTCCGTTTCAGGTCTTGGGATCAAAACATTTTCATTCACGAAAAAATCTAATCCAAAAAATTCTTTTTTATTTATGATATAAGCGACTGGTTCATGGTTCTTTCTTCGTTCAACCATACTGAAAAATTTTCTTTCTTGTTCTATTGAAATTTTATGATCCGGGTTCGCTAAAATGAATTCTTTTGTCTGACGCAATGTCTCGCACAAAAAAACCACTGCGTCTAATTGAGGAGTGGAGGAAGTGGGGCTTAACGTTTGGGTGGATTGTTGAAGTAGGTTGTGAATAGACATGGCTAATGATTTCAAAATCCGAATGCCAAATTATTCCAAACAAATGACAAAACCTAAAACCTAAATGTCAAAAATAAAAAAATAATTTGGAATTTTGGCATTTGGTATTTAGATTTGATTTGGAACAATTTGGAATAATTTGAGTTTTGGAATTTAGACGTTATTTAACTCGCCAACAATATCATCTATCTCTCCTCCCAATATTCTACTCATTCCATGCCAACTTTTTTTAATTCTGTGGTCGGTAATTCTGTCTTGCGGGAAATTGTATGTTCTAATCTTTTCGCTTCTTTCCCCAGTTCCAACCATTTCTTTTCGCATGGAAGATTCTTTGGCTTGCTGTTCTTTCTTTTGTTTGTCTAATATCCGAGATAATAAAATTTTCAAAGCCTTATCCTTATTTTTCAATTGTGATTTTTCATCTTGACACGACACAACCGTTCCAGTTGGGATGTGAGTTATTCGGACAGCCGAATCTGTTGTATTAACGCTTTGCCCTCCCGGACCGGATGATCTAAAAACATCTATCTTGAGATCTTTAGACTCAATATTGACTTCTGTTTCTTGCGCCACTGGAAGAATGGCAACAGTTGCCGTGGATGTATGGATTCTTCCCATTTTTTCTGTTTGAGGAATTCTTTGAACTCTATGAACTCCGCCTTCAAATTTCAATTCGCGCCAGCATCCCTGTCCAGTTACTTCAAGAATAATTTCTTTAAATCCGCCAACTTCGCTATGGCTGGAACTTAAAATTTCCATTTTCCATCCGCGTCGATCAAAAAATTTGCTATACATTTCAAACAAATCTCCAACAAAAAGACTGGCCTCGTCTCCGCCAGTTCCCGCTCTGATTTCTACTATTAAATTCACGATATCATTACCACTGCTATCTCCAAGCAAACGGTCTAATTCTTCTTGGAGCTGTTCTTTTTCTGCCGAAAGAATTCTCGTTTCTTCTTCCGCGAGAGAAAACAGTTCCGGGTCATCTCCAGAAAAACCGCTTTGATTTTCCTGAATGTTTCTCTCTATATCATCAAGTTTCTCAATCTTATCAATAACGTCCTGAAGGAAATGATGGCGTTGGCTAAGTTTCTGGAAATTTTTTAGGTCTATAATCGCTTTTGGATCGGATAGTTCTTTAATGATTCGTTCAAGCTCGTCCTTAAGATTTTGTTTCTTTTGCTCCATCATTCTTTTTTGTTTTCCTAACCTTCTTTTTTATAGCTCCTTTTTTTGCCGCTACTCGTCTATTGAATAAGTCAACGCGTCCAGTAGAATCAATGATTTTCTTTTTTCCCGTGTAAAACGGATGGCACGCGGAACACACTTCAACCTGAATTTCTTTCATAGTTGATTTTGTCGTAAACTTATTCCCGCAAGAACAAGCCACTTTAGTCTCAAAATATTTTGGATGAATATCCTTTTTCATATCCTTATGGTATCACTTTGCCGTAAAATAGTCAATTATACCGCTCCCGATGAACGTTCTCTCTTGCGCTTTTGGGAATTTATGGTAGAATATCTCTATGGTTAAAGAAGAAAAAATTAGCGAAAAAGTCGTGAAAACTTTAGTTGAACCTGTCGTTAAAACCGCGGAAAAAAACGATTCAAAAGAAGATATTGATAATGTCATTTTGGACATGTTCAAAGCCGGCGCTCATTTTGGACATCAAAAATCAAAATGGCACCCTAAAATGAAGCCTTACGTTTTTGGTATTAAAAATAATGTTCATATTATTGATCTTGTTAAATCCAAAGAAAAATTAGACGAAGCGTTGGAATTCATGCGGTCAGTCATAAAAGATGGGAAGCAAATTCTCTTTATTGGAACAAAAAGACAGACGAAAAGCATTGTTGAAGAATTGGCAAAGGAATGCGATATGCCATTTGTAAGCTCAAGATGGATTGGCGGGACATTCACGAACAACAAGGTGATTGGAAAAAGGATTCAAAGGTTAGATGAAATTGAAGCGATTACGGAAAATCAGGAAGAAGTCGCGAAATATACAAAACAGGAAATCGCGACTTTCAAAAAAGAGGCAAGCAGGATTAACGAAAAATTAGGAGGAATTAGAAATATGAAAGGTTTTCCAGCGGCTATTTTTGCTTTCAGTGTGAGCGAAGACAAGACAGCTATTCAAGAAGCCATTGCTAAAAAGATTCCAATTATAGGATTAGTAGATACGAACGCGGATCCGTCAAGAATTGATTATCCGATTCCATTCAACGATGATTCTATTTTAGCGTTGAACTTTATCGCACAAGCGATCAAAAACAAGATTAAAAAACAAGGATAAAAGTAAATGAATATTGAAGACGTAAAAAAACTGCGCCAAGAAACCGGGGCGGGTATTACCGATTGTAAAAAAATTTATGAAAATGCTGGGGAAAACTATGAAAAGGCGCTGAAAATTCTAAAGAGCAAAGCGGCTGAAACGGCCAAGAAGAAATCCGCGCGAAAAACTAAAGCGGGGATAGTTGACTCATATATACATGGAAATGGCAAAGTGGGAGTTTTGATGCGCGTGGAATGTGAAACTGATTTTGTCGCGAAAAATGAGAAATTTAAGATGGCAATTCACGATATCGCGATGCACATAGTGGCGATGTCTCCTTCTGGCGAAGAAGAGCTGTTTTCTCAGCAGTTTGTTAAAAATCCAGAAATTACCGTAAAAGATTTCTTGAATGATCTAATAGCTAAAATGGGCGAGAATATTAAAATTGATCAGTTTATTCGGTTTGAAATATAACGTTTGAATTAATTTAATGTTTGAATTAATTCCTCAAATCATTATTGTCGTTTCAATCGCGGGTATTATCGTTTTAGTGGCAAGAAAAATGCCACAGATTTCTTCTATCTCGGAAGAAAAGAAAACGTTAGATATGAACGGGGCAAATCAACGATTCAAAGTTCCGGGAGTTTTGAAAAGAATCAAAGCAAAAATTAAATCGTTTAAGCGTAGCAAATTTCTTCACGATTCTCTAGATTTTTTTGAAAAAATGTTAAGAAAAGCAAAGGTTCTTTTTTTGAAAATTGAAAATAAAATTTCCGAATTAGCTGAAAAAGTAAAGCAAAAGTCTCAACAGGTCAAAGAAAAAAGAAAAGGGATAGAGATAATCGTGAATCATAAAATTCAAAGTAGTGAAGTAACCCTTACCAACGTTCAGAGCCAAAATAAAGATGAGGAATATAATTGGGAGGATGTTGAGAAAAAATATATTGACGCGATTTCCAACAATCCTAAAGATATAATCGCGTACAAAAAATTAGGCAAACTTTATCGGGAGCATGGGAATACAGAGGACGCCAGAGAGGTATATAAGCAAATTCTGAAATTAAATCCTGATGATGAAGAAGCGATCAATCAATTATCCTTTCTACGTTAAAGTTTCGGAGGATAGGCGATTAGCGGTTATGTTTTCGTCGGACCTGAAAACTTTTGAATTTTTAACTTTTAGACTAGTTTGCCTACTTAGCTCAGCTGGCAGAGCAACGGTTTTGTAAACCGTAGGTCGTCGGTTCGAACCCGACAGTAGGCTCAAACTTCCCGGGTGGCGCAGCGGTAGCGCAGAAGACTGTTAATCTTTTGGTCGTCGGTTCGAATCCGACCCCGGGAGC
>CAZUBR010000035.1:0-4806 GCA_964618965.1 uncultured Candidatus Saccharibacteria bacterium
TTTGGTTTTAACGTTCCTTTTTATCTTTTAATTTGGCATTGTTTGAAATTTATTCTCTCCATTTTTTCACATCATTATCTGTTGGTATCCCCTCTCTAACAAGTTGCCCATCTATAACAAAAGAGGGCATTTTTTTTATGTTTAATTGTTCCGCGCGCGCGGAGTCTTGTAAGATATGATCCATGTATTTCTTGTTCTCTAAACAATAATTATATAAATCCATATCTAAATTGATTGAACTCGCGTGGTATGAAATGATCGTAATATCTTTTTTGATCTCATCCTGGTTGTCTAATAGTATTTCTACCATTTGCCAAAATTTTCCTTGTTCTCCCGCGCATGTCGCGGATAATGCCAACGTTTGCGAACTTTCGTTAAGAACAGGGAAGTTTCTGAAATATAATTTTACTTTTCCGCCTTTCAAAAGATCCTTCTTGGTATGAAGAGGAAAATCATCAAAAAAAACTTTTGTGTATGGGCATGAAAGGTCAAAAAATCCTTCAATCTCAACTGGCGCGTCTTCTTCTCCTAAAAACGGAGCTTCATACGCGGGCATTTTCAATAATTCTTTTTGTCTGTCTTTTGTCTGTTTATTTAGTTCTTTTCTTGAATTTTCTATCGCTTTTTCCACGTTTGCCACCGTTCTTTCAGAAACTTTATCAAAAGAAAGCTTTCCAACCTGAAAAAGGGCGATTCCAACTCCCGCGATAAACACAAAACAGATTACAACAAATCCAACACTCTCCCAAAATTTTGTATCATTTATATCCACACTTCCATTATACCATGTTTTAATTTTTTATGATACAATATAATTAATGAAGAAGGAATTATTGAAGATATTTTCCACGCTAACTTTATCAAAAGAAAGCTTTCCAACCTGAAAAAGGGCGATTCCAACTCCCGCGATAAACACAAAACAGATTACAACAAATCCAACACTCTCCCAAAATTTTGTATCATTTATATCCACACTTCCATTATACCATGTTTTAATTTTTTATGATACAATATAATTAATGAAGAAGGAATTATTGAAGATATTTTCCACGCTTCTCCTAACGGGAGCAATTGTGTTATGCGTGATTTTGTACATTGGCAAAAGCGAGGATCCAAATTTGCAATCTTCATTGTTAAAGTCATTCGCGGAGCAGGATACCGACCATGATGGTTTGAGCGATAATATGGAATCAATTTACGGGACCGACAGCAACAATCCGGATACTGATGGAGACGGATACTTGGACGGGGAAGAAGTTATGAGCGGGTATGATCCGTTGAAGCCGGCTCCAAATGATAAATTAGGCGTCCATTATACAATTACTCCACGTCCGGCGGCGGGATCAATACAAAACCTTAATTTAACTTCCGATTTGATAGATAAACTGACAAAAAAAGTTGTTAATGAGGAGATTCGTCCTAAACAAGATGGAAACGTTGTTTCAATTCAAGACGCGACTTCGGTTGATGAAGCGTTGGAAGCCGCGGTTCTAAGATCTTATCAAGAATTCAGCTTGCCGAATATTCCCACGGATCAGCTGAATATCACGTTGGAGAATAGTTCCGAAGTATTGGCGGAATATGCCAGACAAATGGCAGGAGCGCTTTCCAAAGTAGAAACGGATCCTATGGAAAATTTGAAAAATGATTTGGGAGAGATTGTTTTTGAAGACGTTCAAGCGTGCGAAGAAGCGGCGGCCGTAATGAAAACTATCAAGATTCCGTCGGATGCCGTCGCGTTGCATAAAAAACAAATAGGGAAATTGGTTGTTCAAGCGAATATCTTGAAAGCGCTAATGAATATCAGAGAAGATCCTTTGAAAGCGAACATAGCATTTTCAAAAATTGAAGATTTGAATAAATGGGAAATAGAAATCATGGAAGGGATTAAAAATTTATTGGAGACGCACTAAAAAAAATAATTTTTGATGGCGACGAACGACAAATGAAATCAAAATAATGTCGGCGATTTACTAAAACAAAATGTTTAAATCAAAAAGCGTAATATCTTTGTTCTTAGTGATTGTGATGATTGCTAATGTTGTTATTGGCGGGATTATGCTACCCAAAAAGGCGGAAGCGCAAGCTTGCCCGTCCCCGGATGTTCCCGCGAATATAGCATCGTATATAAAACAAGGCGCGAAATGGGTGTGGGACAAAGCGAAAGACGCTTGGGATAAGGCTAAAACTATTGTCAGCACAAAAGCTAATCTAACATCGGCGATATCTAACGCAATCAGCGCCGCTAAAGATTTATGGGAAAAAGCGGAAGAAATATTCGAAAAAGTCGGAAAATATATATGGGAGGCCGCGAGAAAAAGATTGCTGAACATGCTCGTGAACAATATTGTTCAGTGGATTCAAGGAGGAGGATCGCCGAGGTTTGTCACGGATTGGAAGAAATTTTTGCAAGACGCGGCGGGCGAGGGGATAGGGGCTTTTATAGAAGGAAGCGAATTAGCATTTTTGTGCAATAATTTTAAGGTAGATCTTAAGATCGCGTTGGGAACGGTTCCTCCTTTTCAACGACAGGTAGGATGTACTCTTGGTGACATAGAAGACAATATCTCTAATTTTTATGATGATATAACTAAAGGAGGAGGATGGGATGGATGGTTGACGGTCACCGAAAGCAACAATAATTTCCAAGGCGTTTATTGGGGAGCTTTGGGAGAGAAATTGCAAAGAGCGGCGCAAGGCAAAGAGGCCGCTGCCAATGACGCAAAATCTTCCGGTGGATTTTTGTCTCAAAAAATGTGCGTGAAATGGGATTGTCCAGATGGAGGTTACGAAGAATGTATGAGCTGGCCAAATTCTTCTGAAGAAAAATGTCATAGAGCTGCTTGCACCTGCGCCAAAGAAGAAATAGTGACTCCGGGCCAAACGCTCGCGAGCGCGGCATCCAAAGCGGTTAATTTGGATATTGACTGGCTAATAAGCGCTAAAGAATTTGAAGAATACGCGGCGGCAATTTTAGACGCGGTAGTCAATAGAGTGGCAAGAGAAGGTTTGAGCAAAATGAAGACGAATAAGCCGGGCGACGAGTATAAACGTCAGAACGTGACAAAAGAATCGGCGATGTTTTTATGCAAAGCGTCCTCTGGACAAGCGTGCATGTGTCTGGACGATAGAAATCCTGAAGGCGCGTGCAGGGTTGATTCCAAGGGAAGACCGATTGTTTCGTTTGAACAATGGGAAGGGGATATGGAACAAATGGTCGCGGATGCCGCTACCAATATGGACGGGCAAGCCAATACGAATTATTATAATCCGTCTCAATCAAGTTCTGACACGAAAGAGTTGTTAATGGAGTTCAAACTGATGCTTGAAAAATTGCAATGGCAATTAATGGACGCGTTGCCATACATTCAAGAAGAGTATGAAACATCTGAAGCGATGAAATTTTGCGCGGAGTATAAGTATAATGAATGCGTAAGGGTGGCTCCTGATAGAACTTTGAGGTTTGTTCAAAACGATGAAACATGCGGAGCGCGATGCATGGCGTATGTTCAAAGTTTTTTCCAATGCGATACTGTTCCTCCATTAATTCCAGATCCAAACGCTCCAATGATTCCAGACCCTAAATGGCCGACAGATTCCGAAGAACCCGCTCCATTAATTCATGATCCAAACGTTCTTATCCCCGATCCAAAGTTTGTTTCCCAAAAATGTCTGTGCCAAAATCGTCAGTCATTAAGCGGAGTCTGCGAATTTAATAACAAAAAACCAATAGTGACGATTGATCAAATTCCGGATAATTATTTACAAACTATGTTGAATGAATGCTATCAGCCAATCGCGGATGAATTTGAAGACACGTTTAAGCAAGAGTGCGATAAAGACATTTTACGCGATAAAAACACGGCTTCCGGATACTTTGATTATTTGGGATCCCAAGCAAAGCTTACGCAAACATTAGACATTATTTCTAATTTTAGGATAGATAAAAGCATCGCGGAAGATCTTTTATATAGATTTTCTTTTCATCAACCATTTGAAGATTGTGTTGAAGGAGCGTGTTCTTCGGCGATTAATTTTGATTTATGCGAGAAGAATGTTTTATCTCAAAATGGCGTTTGCAAAAATCAACTTACCGCGTGCCAGCAAGGGGAATCCATAGAATGTCAGAAACAGTTTGAGAAATGCGATCCAAACGCGTTAGTGGAGGGAACAACGTGCCAAAAGCAATTTGACGCGTGCAAAGAGATCTCATGTCAAAGTCAATTTGATCAATGCCAGAATATTGTCACGTCTGAAATAGGGATGTGTTACGAACAAAAAGTTAAAATAGACGAGTTTGTCGAGAGAGAAGAATATAAAGAGCTTGAAAAGTGCGTGGTTGATCACTGCGTGACGGAGGGAATCAATCCTCCCCCTCCACCAAACGCCGTGTGCAGGGCAAATGTTACTTCTCCCGCCAAAGAAGCCGTAATGGCGGGTGGAACGATAATTTCTCCAGCAACAGAAGAAGGCTTTTGCTATGATAAACAATTCGTGACAGTAAATTATGATGAAGTAATGAATGATGAACAATACATTATTGACACTGAACGGGAAGCGTTGCTGAAAATAATATTGAATAATAAAATGCCAACTTATAATAGTTTGTCTGGAACGTTGGAATTTAACCTTCAAGCAACGCCTGTTGACGGAGATAAATGTTTTAATGGAGAAGAAATGCCTACCGTTAATGTAAATAAGAAAGCCAATGGATACGAGAAAGAACATTTTTGCATCACAAGAGAGATGAACAAATGCGCGTCCGTTCCGTGGTTTGACAGATATAAATTGAAATGGACAATTACA
>CAZUBR010000036.1:0-4796 GCA_964618965.1 uncultured Candidatus Saccharibacteria bacterium
TTTTAGAGAAAAAGGTTGCTGCCAAAGAAATCTTTGGCTCGAACCTCTTTTTGGCAAGCCGCGCCGTGCGCGGCGAGCCAAAAAGACGAAAGTTTAATACTGGAGCGGGTAACGGGAATTGAACCCGTATTTCTACCTTGGCAAGGTAATGTAATGGCCGTTATACGATACCCGCGGGTCAGTTGTGGGCGATGAAGGATTCGAACCCTCGACATCTTCGGTGTAAACGAAGCGCTCTAGCCAACTGAGCTAATCGCCCATTTTGTGCGGACGGAGGGATTTGAACCCTCACAGGAAAACTCCCACAAGCCCCTCAAGCTTGCGCGTCTACCGATTCCGCCACATCCGCTCGTAGGAGCAAGATCAACAACCAAATGATAACATCGTTTTATCAAATTTAGGTATTGGTTATTGGTTTTTAACGTTTTCTATATTTTGATTATTATTTTCCGGTTTTACGGTTTCCTGATTTTGTTCTGTTTCCACGACAACATCATCCCCATTGTTATCAATGTCTGTATTTTTAAGTCTTGCTTTTTTACCTTTTAACGCTCGCATATAGAAAAGTTTGGCTCTTCTAACCTTTGACTGTCTAACAACTTCAATTTTCTCTATAAAAGGAGCTGATAAAGGAAAAATTCTTTCCACGCCCACGCCAAACGAATCTTTTCTTACCGTGATAGTCGCTGAAGTCCCCTTTTTTCTATGCATAGCGATAACAAGTCCTTGAAAAATCTGAACTCTTTCTTTGTCTCCCTCTTTAATTTTCTGATAAACTTTAACCGTTTGTCCGGCCTTAATTTCTGGAATATCCGCTTTCGCGTTAGATATACTAAATTTGTCTATGACTCCTTGCATATTTTTCAATTTCTTAATAGTTAATGTCTAGTGTTTAACGCTTATTTAATAAACTTATATTAACTGAAAAGTTGTTATTCGTCAATGTTTTGTGTTCTTTTTGTTCACTTTAGTTTTTTGAATCAAGTGGATTTTGAAATTTCGCCACAAATTCTCTTTCTTCGCCATTCAATAATTTTATTCTCAAGAACTCCGCGTATAGCATAATTCTGCCCGATCTATCGTTTTTCGCCATTTCGGATGGCAAGTATTTTTTGTCTCCGACGATCGGACAACCAATGTTAGCAAGATGAATTCTTATCTGGTGCGTTCTGCCCGTGAACGTTTGAACTTCCAACAATGACATTTCTTCGCCATCCACAATTTTTCTTTCTAAAACCTTGTATTTGGTCACCGCTTCTTTGCCAGTTTCATCTCGCGAAACCATTTGTTTAGTCGGATTATATTCCGATCTTTTAATTCTATCTTTGATTGTTCCTTCCGCGGATAGGGGACAACCATAAACCAACGCTTTGTATTTTTTAACAACGGTTCCGCTCTTAAATTGATTTTTCAGATGATTAAATCCTTTTTGCGTTTTCGCGACAGCCATCACCCCCGAAACGTCTTTATCTAATCTATGAACGATACCCGGACGCGTAGAATCATCACCGACAGAAACAATGCCCGGCCACTTAGCGATAAGCCCATGAACCAATGTGTTTGTTTTACAAGACGGAGACGGATGCGCGACTAATCCTGCCGGTTTTTCTATAACAGCGACATCATCATCTTCATAAATTACCCTTATTTTCTCGCTAATTTCGTTATCCGCGCGCAAATCAGTATTCGCGATTTCAGCATCCGCTATTTTTTGAAAAACATCTTCATTAAACGTTATTTCAACGCTATCAAAAATTTTCTTACCCGCGTCGCGTTCTACCTCTCCGCAAACAAGAACGCCGTTGCTTTCTATTATTCTTTTAATCTCGGATCTAGATAATGTAGGACGCTTTTTTTGAACTAATTTATCTAATCTCTGCTTGAATTCTTTCAATTGATATTTTCTTAATTTTCTGATACAAAACCGACCATGTTGATTCTTGAAAAACTAAAGCGATCATGGCAAAAAAGACGCATAGAGGAATAGATGGAATCATAAATACCATTATACCCAATAGCGAACCTTCCGCGCCCATTCCGACCAAAATTGAAAGAACTAAAGCTATCATAGCTATTGGGAAAAGCAAAATTGAGCAGACAATCATGTATAAAAATCCCGACACAACGATAGTTGATAGCAAAACCAATGCTGTTAATACAATTTTTTTCCAATGATTGATGAATAAATCATACGCTTCTAAAATAGCTTGAAATATCTTTTTATCGTCTAAAATAATTTTTCTTAATCCTAAAATTTGAATGGAAAAGAACATTAAAATAAATGGAATTAAAATTGCCACGGCAAAAACCGTTATGGGAATGGCCACTGACAACGCTCCATTTTTATACAAAACGCTCAGAGGAGCTTTTACCGCGAATATCACAATAAGTTCCGCCATAACAACCAAAATATCCAATCCGATTACTCTCCAAAATTTTTCTTGACCTTTCGCCCATCCTCTTTTTACATTAGCGGGTTCATATTGTGAATCATTATTTTGAGCTATTTTTCCAGTCTCATGAATCAATCCTATTTTTGATATAACAAACGTCCAAACAATAAAACAAAGCGCGACTAACGCGATCGCTGATATAATAACTATCCCTACCCAGTGTTTCTCCACAAAAATTTGCGTTTCCGTTTCTAATACTTTCATTTCCGCGGATGTTAATTTTTCTCCTCCATCGCTTGTTTGATCTAGAAATATAAAAATACCCGCGGAGACAGATAAAACCAACCCGTAGATCCACAGGACTTTATTCCTCCATGTTATTTTCCATGATTCGCTTATTAAGCTCATAAACTTTTAACTTTTGACTATCTCTTCAAACTCTTCTTGCTCTATGATTTCATTTTCTATCAATCTTTCAGCAATTTTTGTTAACAGTTCTTTATGTGATTGGAGCAATTCCTCGGCCTTTTTCTTGGCATTCATAACAAAATTTTCTATTTCTTGATCTATTTCTGACGCGATTCTTTCGCTATATCCTCTTTGCTCTCCTAATTCTTTTCCAAGGAACACCCATTCATCGCGATCGCTAAAAGAAATTGGCCCTAATTTACTCATACCATAGCGAATGATAAGATTTTTCGCAAGTTCAGACGCTCTCTTAAGATCGTTTTGCGCTCCTGTTGTTACGTCATTAAAAATAATGCCTTCAGCGACATAACCAGCTAATAGAACGACTAATTCATCTAAAAAGTCCGCTTTGGAATAAAGGTGTTTATCTTCCAGCGGCAATTTTAACGTGTATCCAGCGGCCATTCCGCGCGAAATGATAGATACTTTATGGATTGGATCCGCGTTAGGCAACAGGTGAGCGGTGAGAGCGTGTCCGGCCTCATGATAAGCCGTAATCTTTTTCTCCTTTTCTGAAAGAATCTGACTTTTCTTTTCTGGGCCCATCATAACTTTTTCAATCGCGTTAATTAAATCCATTTGCGTTATTTTCTTTCTGTTGTTCCTGGCCGCCAAAATTGCCGCCTCATTTTCAACATTGGCCAAATCCGCTCCAGCAAAACCGGGGGTTCTCTCCGCTATTTTCTTCAAATTAACATTTTCCGCCATCGGCTTGTTTTTCGCGTGAATGTTAAGAATCGCTTCCCTATCTTTTATCCCGGGAGAATCAAGCATAACTCTTCTGTCAAAACGCCCCGGTCGCAATAGAGCGGGATCAAGAACATCTGGACGGTTTGTTGCCGCCATCACAATTACATTGGTATTCGTGTCAAACCCGTCCATTTCCACTAAAACTTGGTTCAATGTCTGTTCTCGTTCATCATGCCCTCCGCCCAATCCCGTTCCTCTTTGTCTTCCAACAGCGTCAATTTCGTCAATAAACATTATAGCTGGGGCATGCTTCTTGGCTGTCTTAAATAGATCCCTGACTCGGCTTGCTCCAACCCCAACAAACATTTCCACGAATTCTGACCCGGAAATGTTAAAAAATGGAACATTCGCCTCTCCCGCGACAGCTTTGGCAAGAAGCGTCTTTCCTGTTCCGGGAGAACCAACCAAAAGAACTCCTTTGGGAATTTTTGCTCCCAAATTCAAAAATTTCTTTGGATTTTTAAGAAAATCCACAACTTCTTTTAATTCTTCTTTCGCCTCTATGACTCCCGCGACATCGTCAAACGTCGTTTTTCCATTTCCTTTTCCCGGCATTATCACTCTCGCCTTGGAATTTCCGAAAGAGATAGCTTGAGTATTTCCTCTTTGAGCTTGTCGCAACATAAACCAGAGAATGAAGCCAATTAAGATAACTGGAAGTATAAATGGAATTATGATATTAAAAAGAAAATTGGTCCCCGTTGTGTCTCCAACCAAAATTTCAACATTATTAAGTTTGTTTTTCTCAACATTAAGATTGATAAATGTCTCTGATAAAGAGGTTTCGGTTTCTTTCAACGCCTCTTCTTTCGTCCCATTCTTTAGATCTATTAAAAGCTTATTGTCCTTTATTTCAATTTTCGCGACTTCATCGTTATTAATTTGCTCAACCAGTTGAGAAAGCGAAATATCTACTGGTTTTTCTATGGATGAATTATATAAACTAAAAAGCCCCGATACAATTATAAATATCAAGAAGATTATTAAAAGATTCTTCAAAAATTTTGTTATTCCACTCTTTTTTTCCATATTATCCTTATAAATAATTAGCGATATAAACCCCGTGTAAACAATGGTTTAATGTTCTTCTTTAACTATAACTATTTTGTCATATTTTTCCTCTATTGACAAGTTTTTTAATAGCGTTTTTTTGCCTGATGGAGTTTTATTGGTCAACATTTCAAC
>CAZUBR010000037.1:0-4563 GCA_964618965.1 uncultured Candidatus Saccharibacteria bacterium
AAGCAGCTTTGAGTCCATTTCAAATAGTTGGTGTCATTGAGGACACGCTGGCTGAAACCTTGGCCCCAAATGAACCGGGAACGCAAGCAATGATTCGTTCCGCCTTCCAGACAGCCCTGGCTGCCAGTCCACTGCTTAAGGGCTATATTAACGATGCCGTAATTACTGAAAAGCCCATTTTAACAAACACCATTAAAAATATTGTTAAAAAGTCCAAAGCCGTTACGCCAGAAGTTAAGGAGGTTTTCGCAAGGGTTCCTGATATTGAAATTCCCAAAGCTGGGATTGAATATGGGGCCGCGCCACGCAAACCTACTGTTGTTGAGCCGGGCGGTAAAGTGGCTGCCGGCCAGTTGGCATATGGGCAGAAATTACCAGAAACAACTGCCGGGCCGAGAATAGACCCGCTTACTGGTCGGCCAATTAAGTATACATTAGAAGATGTAAAGATCGGCTTGGATAGAATAATCAATCCTGAATTAACACTGGAAAAGGCTGGAGAACCAATATATGGCATTAAGAAAACCCTTCTTGAATTAGTCGATGTTTATAAAGAAACGCGGGCTGAGCGCGGTTTAAATGAACCCCGCGGCTGGGAATCCACTGAATTAAAAACTATGAAACAAGACATTGCCAAGTCTTATGGTATTGAGGACATGGCGAAAAAATTGAACATAAAGTCAAATGATTTAGATGCTTTAACTGATCTTGTTCATGATGCCTTTATTCAAGTTGGGGAAAGAATCAAAGCGGCAGAAGAAACATATCGAGCTAACCCAACCGAAGCCAACGCTTTGCGACTTACGACAGAAAAAGCCCGCGGACTTTCCGTTATTTCAGCCTGGAAGGAAGCTGGCACAGAACAGGCCAGGGCATTGAATATACGCAGGAAAATGGCTGAGGCTGAAGATTATATTCGATTAAATGATTATGCAAAAGCAAGAAAAATACTTGGAAACGAAATTAATCCGGCAGCGCAATGGGCATTAGATCGGCTGGACGTCAGCAATCCAATAGCTGTAGCCAAATTCATGAAAGATTGGAAACCAATTAGCGGCTGGGATGCCGCTTATGAATTATGGATTAATGGGATTCTTTCAAATCCGTCAACCCATATGGCCAATATTGTCGGCAATAGCATTGCAATTGCTTCTGTCCCATCGGAGGCTGCCATTGCCCCGATATATGAACTAATTCGTGCGCCATTAACCAAAACACCGCGCGGTCGTTTCTTTGGGGAATTGCCAGCAGGAACGATTGGCGCTGTCCAGGGTTTTATTGATCCAATTAAATTGGCCCAGGTCGGATTTGAACATGGGATCATAGATGGCGTAAGATCAGCCATTAAAGCATTTCTTGATTATGTTCCATCAGAAACGGGAAAGGCAATGGAAGTGCAAAGGGGGACAGTATTTAAAGGAAAAGTCGGTGGTGCAATAAGGCCCTTTACTCCAACAAAGATATTAACCGTTGCCGACCAGGGATTCAAAGCGATAATATATAATGCTACAAAATATCAACATGCTTATCGCTTAGCAGCACTTGAAGGAAATCGCGGTTCGGCACTCTTAAAAAAAGCAGCAGAATATATTCAAAATCCGACACAAAATATCAAGGCCGCCGCCGGGAAAGAAGCATTATATCGAACATTCAATGAACAACTTGGAAAATTTGGCAATAGTTTAATGGGGCTTCGCCGAGAAGTAAAGCCTTTGAGTTTTTTTCTGCCTTTTATTAGGACACCTGGAAACATCATCAAGTTTGCCGCCGAAAGAACTCCGCTAGGATTGTTTAAATTTGCTAAAATTGGGGAAAAGGCATTGGGTAGAGAAGCCATTTCTTTTAAAGCGCCAGAAGCCTCTGATATGTTAGCCAGGGTTACTGTCGGCACGGCAACGGCCATTCCATTAATGTATTATGCCGCAAAAAACATTATTACTGGATCGGGAACATTTATTCCAAAACCAGAACGAGATAAATTATATGCTCAAGGATGGAAACCATATAGTCTGCACATTGGAGATAAGTATATTTCTTATTCTCGCCTTGATCCGCTTAGTCATATTATCACTTTTTGTGCAGATTGGGTAGAGATGAGCAAATATCGAGAAAAATTATTAGATAATGAACAACAGACTGGCATGGCATTTAATGTCAGTTTGTCGATTGGCAAAAATCTTTTAAATAAAACCTATATGCGCGGTTTGTTTGATATTATTTCGGCCTTGGAAGACCCTGTTCGTGGCGAAAGGATTGTCGCTAATTTATTGACTTCCGTTATTCCGGCTGGTGTTGGCGCAACGGCCCGGGCGATTGATCCGACCATGCGATATACGAAACCAGAAACACGCGATCCATTTTTAAGAGAAGCTGAAGCGACATTGAATGTTGCAAAATCCAAAATTCCATTTTTATCAAAAGCATTACCGCCACAATATGACATTCGTGGAGAAGAAATTAAAAGAGAAGGTGGGCCATTGATGCAAATGATTTCTCCGATAACCCTTTCTAAGGAAAAGGCTGATCCAGTTATGCAAGAATTGATAAACACTGGTTTATCCTATGGTTTTCCGACAAAGCGTTTTGGCCCGACAAAAGTAGGGCGCGATATCAATCAAGAACAGGCAGAATTTACATGGGATATAGTGAATCGACAAATCGGCCAAATGTTACGAAGTCCTGAATATACGCGCCTCCCAATTAAGAAAAGACAAGAAATCTTAAAAAGTTTGATTAGTAAGGCCAGGGCGACGGCGCGTAATTATATTGTTAAAAAATATAAAATTAAAACAAAATAATAACGAAAAGGAAATCGAATGAAGATTAAAGACATTCTTGCCACAATGAAAATCGGCCATTTTTTGGCCTTGGCTGCGCTGTTTTTTCTTGGCCTTATATTTTTTACCGTGAAATCATGTAATCTTTACGATGAAAATAGTGTTCTCAAAGGAAAATATGCAACATATCAAACTCTTGCAAAAGAACACACAAAACTAATGCAGGCGGCCATCGTTGAACAAGAGAAAAAAATAAAAGAACTCGAACAGAAACAAATTATATACGAAGAAAACATTAAGAAAAAAGAAGGCCAAATCGCAAGCCTTCATGGAACAACAGGGGAATTAGAAAAACAAAGACGAGAACTCACCGATAAAGATGCGATCATCGCAAACCTTGATACTCAGATTGCGGCATGGAAAGAAAAGTTTTCTCTGGCCCAATCTGTTATTGAGGAAAAAGACAAAATCATATTCAATCTAACTGAAAAATATGATGCCCAGGTCACGATATCGAATTCTTATAAACTGCAATTTGAGGAAGGCCAAAAACTCAATCAAATTGCCGAATTAAGAATACAATCCCTTGAAAAAGAATTACGAATCAGTAAGTTTACGGGAAAAATCGCCAGGGCCGGAACGCTAATTTTAGCGGGCCTTGTGGCCTATGTCGCTATCGCAAAATGAGGATATCATGAACGATGAAACCTTGCGCCAAATGGATGAAGCTACCTGGAAAGGTTATATAACCAGGGCAATTGAAGAAATAGATAGGAAGCTTGCGGCCATCGACGAAAAGCAAGACAATGGTGTAGAGGCCATTAGTAAATTACGTGAGCGGACAGCAAAAATCAGCGGGACAGTAGCCATTATTGTCAGTATTATCGGGACATTCATTGGCGCGGTTTTCAAAAATATCATCGGCATAAAATGACGGAAAATCACACGTCCCATAAAATAACCGAGGATAAGGAGCGGGCTGAGGCGTTAGCGGAATGGCGACAACAAAATTGGCGCAAAATTCTCAAGAAAAACCAGGCCGTATTGGAGCAAATTCGAGACAACCCGAATGCGAAGGATAAAGATCGAACCGAAGCCTGTAAACTTCTGGCGAGAATGGCTGATATTCTAACACCGGAAAAGGTTGTCTCTACTCCAAAATCGACAAGGTCAGAAGCAAATTGGTGGGAAGAAGAATTGAATTCTGGAGAAAAAGAAGAACTTGAATCAATTCTCAATTCCAAAAAATAAAAGCATTCTTTTCTATCGGCGTCTTTGTGACGCCTCTTTTTTTTATTTCCTTAAGATAGTCGGTGGCCCAAAAGGTGGTCAAGATGTAAGCCCCGACATCCATCTTCCTCTTTGCGAATTTTCCCAAGACAAAACGATCTATAGGTCTGCCATTTTCGAGCCGCGAGACTGGCTCAAAACGACTGTATTCACGAAATGGGAAGCGATTTACGAGTATCTTCATAACCCAGAACTGAGACAGGTTATATTTTCAGAAAATGAACGCCTTGGCGCAGCGATGCTTCATTGGATTCAAAGAACACTATTAACGAATAAGAAACTACGCGCTTTATATCCCGACAAACTGCATATGATAAACAATGAATGGACACGACGAAATCGATGGAGCGGCTCTGCCTGCGATCTTCCAAGGCGAGGGACATATTCAGAGCCATCCATTTCTGTTCTCGGAATAGGCGGGGCGGCCCAGTCCGGGCATTATGATATTATTCGGATTGACGACCCAATTGGCAAGGCGGCAATGGAATCGCCGATT
>CAZUBR010000038.1:0-4524 GCA_964618965.1 uncultured Candidatus Saccharibacteria bacterium
AGTTGACAATGTTTTGGGAATATCTTTATCGCAAAAAAGATCAAAATCAACTGAAACTCTGTGTCCCATTTGTAACGCTAAAGCTGTTCCCCCGGCAAGATAAAAATCTTTAAAACCTTTAAGATAAGGAAAAATAATTTTTCCTTTATCGTTTAACGCTTCTTGTCGCATATTTTGACGGTTTAATTGAAAAAAGTATTGACGCTAATTTTGACGCTTTTGGTCTTATCGCGCTTCGCGGTATTTTGCTGAACTCTCTTTGTAAGATCTGTTTACCATAATGATTAGCTATCCATTGCCAATGTTTCAATGTTCCATAATTTATTGTATTCGTAATTATGGTTTTTTTATGTTTTTCGGCATCCATCTTTTCAAAATTATATGACCATAAAATGGGCTTAAAAAACACTGGTAATTTACTATTTTCCTTATTCATATTGCTTTGATTGTATCATAAATCCCATCAAAAAATCAACTAAAAAACAGAAATGAATATTCTATTAATAATGTCAATAGTTCTAATCCTTCGCTATCTGATGTATAATAAAAGAAATCCTCCCACGCTCTTCGAGCTTCGGAGGACAAGAAAAATAAAATATTATTATGAACAAAAACATAAATTGGGTTCACGTGGAATCCGCGCTGAATGAGGGAACTGTTTCAGGATACAAAATCGCGATCATTGAAACAGAAAAAATATTCGCGAGTATTTTAGAAGAAAAGGGATTTCGCGACAGAGCGTGTTCGGGGGTGTCCGCGTTCAAAAAAGCGGAGCATGTTTTCAAAAATTTCAGGAATATAGAACATGCTTTCGCGATGCATGATAAAATTCTCACACACCCCGGATTCAACATTTCAACGGAAGACACAAAAGAAATTATTAAAAGTTTTCATGATGGAATTTCAGATTTAGAAAAATTAAATGGAGACACAAAAGGAGTTTTCGGAACATTTAGAAAGTTTAACAGGAAAATAAACAGTTTCTGTAACGACAAAATAAAAAAATGGCTGATTATATTCGCCAGTTTTTGCTTTATAGTTCTCTTTTTATCTAAAACTTCTCCGGGAAAAGTATTAACTTCTAAAACAGTTTCATTCGTTGAATTTATAACATTCAAAATCGTCGTCCCTGTTATCTTGGTATTGTTAGCTTTTTACATTCTGATCGCGGGAATAAAGTATTTTAGACAACGCTAGTTCTTTCCTATCATTGCTAACCATGATGGCAAGAAAAGAGGCGGTTTTTCGTTGTGATTCTTAATACTTAATTTTTAACACTTTTATGGAATTCGTTCACTTACATACTCACAGCCATTATTCTCTCCTTGACGGTCTTGCCAAAATTGACGAATTAATAGATCGTTGCGCGGAATTGGGAATGAAAAGTTTAGCGCTCACCGATCACGGCACCATGTACGGTGTCGTTGAATTTTACCAGAAAGCGAAAAAAAAAGGCGTCAAACCGATTATTGGAATTGAAGCGTATGTTGCTCCGAATGGAATGAGAGGTCGCGTTCCCAAAATTGATGACGCAAGATACCATCTCCTTTTATTGGCAAAAAACGAAATTGGGTACAAAAACCTTATCAAATTAACTTCCAAAGCTCATTTGGAAGGTTTTTATTACAAGCCAAGAATTGACGACGAACTTTTGCGAAAACATTGCGAAGGACTTATTGGAACATCCGCCTGCCTTGCTGGAGAGATTTCTAGAAAGATAATCGCGAAAAATATAAAAGGAGCCGAACAGGCCGCGCTAAAATACCAAAAAATGTTCGGTCCTGAAAATTTTTTTCTGGAACTTGAGGCGCATCCAAATTTGGAACATCAGAATGAAGTGAATGAACAGCTTGTTGAAATGTCAAAAAAACTTGGGATTCCATTAGTGGCCGCGAACGACATTCATTATATTTACAAAGAAGATGATTTCGCGCAAGATATTTTGCTTTGCATTCAAATGGTCAAACAAATTTCCGATAAAAACAGGATGTCCATGATGGGAGAAGATTATTCCATGAAAAGCCCAAAAGAAATGATTGAACATTTCAAAAATGTTCCCGAAGCAATTAAAAATACGGAAAGAATCGCGGAAAGATGCAACGTGTCATTAGAGCCAAAAGGATATCATATTCCTCATATTGATATCCCCGCGGGGAAAACAGCGGACATTTTATTAAAAGAAAAATGTGAATCAACGATAGATACACGCTACCCAAACGCTAAAAACCGCGACCAAATTAAACAGAGACTTGCTTATGAATTAAGCATCATTGAAAAAATGGGATTTGCCTCGTATTTTTTAATTGTCGCTGATTATGTAAACTGGGCGCGCGAAAATGACGTTGTTATCGGACCAGGCAGAGGATCCGCGGCGGGAAGCATCGCGTCTTTTTTGTTAGGCATTACGGATATGGATCCATTAGAGTTTAATCTCTTGTTTGAAAGATTTTTGAATCCAGATAGAATATCCTTGCCAGATATTGATATTGATTTCGCGGACGATGGAAGAGACAAAGTTATTGAATACGTGAAAAACAAATATGGCGAAGACCAATTTGCTCAAATCATAACTTTTGGAACAATGGCGGCGCGCGGATCAATTCGCGACGCGGGAAGAGTTTTAGGATATCCTTACGCTTTCTGCGATAAAATAGCGAAGACAGTTCCTCCAATGATGAAACTGGCGGAAGCGTTAAATAAATCTCCCGACTTAAAGGCTTTTTACGTGGAAGATCCCGCGGCGAAAAAATTATTGGATAGCGCTAAACGCCTTGAAGGGGTCGCGCGACATTCCTCAACTCACGCTTGTGGCGTAATTATCGCCCCCGATCACATGGATAATTATATCCCCCGACAATACGCCAGTCAGAATGACAAAACTATAATTTCCCAATATTCAATGAAGTATGTGGAAACCATCGGACTTGTCAAAATGGATTTTCTTGGATTGGCAAACTTAACCATACTGGAAAAAGCGTTGGAAATTATCCATCAAGAAAAAAATCCCGATATTCAGCTAAAAAATATTCCGCTCAACGATGAGATGACCTACAAAAAAGTTTTTCAGAAAGGTCAAACTACGGGAATATTTCAATTTGAATCATCTGGAATGAAACAGTATTTAAGGATGCTTCGCCCGACTGTCTTTGAAGATTTGATTTCCATGGCGGCGATGTATCGGCCAGGTCCGCTCAACTCTGGAATGGTGGACGAATTTATTGCTAGAAAAAATGGCAAGAAAAAGATCACCTACCGCCATCCATCAATGAAAAACGCGCTTGAAAACACCTACGGAACTATTATTTACCAAGAGCAGGTTATGCAATTATCAAAAGATATGGCAGGGTTTACGGGCGGTCAGGCTGACACATTGCGAAAAGCCATGGGCAAAAAGATTGAATCTATGATGAAAGAAATGGGAGATAAATTTATTGAAGGTTGCGTTAAAAACAATATCCCCAAAAAGATAGCGCAACAAACTTTTGACGATATGTTTAAGTTTTCAGAGTATGGTTTTGTCAGAGCTCATGCCGCCTGCTACGCTCTTATTGGATATCAAACCGCCTATTTGAAAGCCCATTATCCTACTGAATTCATGGCAGCTTTGCTCGCGAGCGATAAAGATAATCTGGATAGAATCACGGTTGAAGCGCGCGAATGCAAAGAGATGGGAATTGATATTCTTCCTCCGGATATCAACGAAAGTTTCACAAATTTCAGAGTTGTAAAACAGAACGGGAACGAAAAAGAAGCTATCAGATTCGGATTAGCGGCCATTAAAAACGTCGGGGAGCATATTGTTGAGGAAATTGTTAACGACAGAACAAAAAACGGGCCATATCAATCTCTGACAAATTTTTTAGAAAGAGTTAAAACAAAAGATCTAAATAAAAAATCATTGGAAAGTTTGGCAAAATCCGGAGCATTGGACCGCGTGGGAGAAAGAAATTTAATCATTGAAAACATGGACGCGATTTTGCAATTCGTGAAAGAAACGCGAGCGGAAAAAATTGGCGGGCAGAGAGGACTTTTTGATAGCCTATACGAAACTCTGCCTCCCGCTCGCGTTAATCTTAAAGAAGTGGAACCGGCTCAAAAAAAGAATAAGTTAATTTGGGAAAAAGAATTGTTAGGGTTTTATTTGTCCGAACATCCGCTTGATGAATATCGCGAATTCTTGCGCGAACAAACAGTATCATCATCAAAAATGGGATCCATGGACAATGGAGCAAACGTTGTCGCGGGAGGAATTATACAAAAAGTTCAAAAAATAATCACAAGAACAGGCAAACCAATGTTTTTTATTCCCATGGAAGATACAGAGGGAACTTTTGAATTGATAGTCTTCCCGAATGTCGCGGAAGAGTTAGGAGAAATTTTTGAGGTTGACGCGGTCATAATGGCTAAAGGAAAATACAGTAATAAAGACGGCGATAGAAAGATTCTTTGCGATAAAGCTAAACTTATCACGAAAGAGGATATAAACCTTTTTGAACAAAGAAATAAAAGTAGACTACCCAATAA
>CAZUBR010000039.1:0-4402 GCA_964618965.1 uncultured Candidatus Saccharibacteria bacterium
CTTCACAATAAATAATTGGTATCGGAGCTCCCCAATAACGTTGACGAGACACCAGCCAGTCTCTCAATTTATAATTTGTCGCTTTCTTTCCAACGTTATTTTTCTCCAGCCATTCAATCATTTTTTCCTTTGCTTCTTTCGTTTTCATCCCATCTAAAAATCCAGAATTTATGTTTATTCCTTCACCCGTGAATAATTTTTCATCGCTTTCTCCTTCAACAACTTTTATAATTTCTATCCCAAACTTCTTCGCGAATTCATAATCGCGTTCATCATGCGCCGGCACCGCCATAATCGCCCCCGTCCCATATCCAGACAGGACATAATCCGCGACATAAATCGGAATCTCTTTACCATTCACGGGATTGATCGCTTTAATCCCCTTCAATTCAACTCCGGTCTTTTCTTTTGTAATATCCATCCTCTCAATTTCGCTTTTATTCTTTGCCGTTTCCACGTATCGTTTTACCTCGTCTATATTTGAAATTTGAAATTTGAAATTTGAAATTAACGAATGTTCTGGCGATACCACCATGTATACGCATCCAAACAAAGTATCTGGTCTCGTTGTAAAAACTTCCAGGCGTTCTTTTGAACTTGTAATTTGAGATTTTGAATTTATTCGTGATTTGTGATTTTGGATTTGGAATTTAATGGTCGCTCCTTCGGATCTTCCAATCCAGTTTCTCTGCGCGACTTTTGTTGATTCTGGCCAGTCAATATCATCAAGTCCGCTCAATAATCCTTCAATTTTCTTTCCATCTATTTTCTGATCTTCTATAAAATCCGTGATCTTAAAAAACCATTGCTCCAAGTCTTTTTGCGCAACTGGATTTTTACATCTTTCGCATTTCCCTCCTTCCGCCTGCTCATTGGCAAGAACCGTTTGGCACGATTCGCACCAATTTACTTTTGCTTTCTTTTTATACGCCAATCCATTTTTATACATCAACAAAAACATCCATTGCGTCCATCTATAATACTCTGGAATAGAAGTATCTATTTCTCTGCTCCAATCATAGGCAATCCCCAGCTGTTTTAATTGAATGGTAAAATTTCTTATGTTATCATGAGTATTTTTATCGGGATGCGCGCCCGTTTTGATCGCGTTGTTCTCCGCCGGCAATCCAAACGCGTCCCAACCAATCGGCTGAAGAACATTAAACCCTCGCATTTTTTGATAGCGAGAATAGATATCCGCTCCTACATAATTTTCCACGTGTCCCAAATGGATTCCCGCTCCAGATGGATACGGAAACATTGAAAGACAATAAATTTTCTCTTTTTCCGATGAATCATCGGCATTAAAAATACCGCTTTCCTCCCATATTTTCTGCCATTTTTTCTCAACCGCTATAGCATTGTAGTTTTGTTTTTCCATGTGTTTACTGTATCTCAAACTTCGGTTTTTTTCAAGAGAGGCGGAATAGTTTTTCCGCGTTTTTATCTGTCATTCGCTCCACTTCATCAACACTAATCTCTTTGATCTCCGCTATTTTTTCCGCGACATATTTTACAAACATCGGCTCATTTCTTTTCTCACGATGAGGGATAGGGCTTAAAAATGGACAATCCGTTTCAATTAAAATTTTATTTAACGGAATTTCACGAACAGCTTGCAAAACTTCCGCGGAATCTTTCTTGAAATATGTAATGTTGCCAGTGAATGAAATATGCAATCCTAAATCTGAAAACTGTTTAGCCTGTTCACGCGTTCCGCAGAAACAGTGAATAACGCCTTTGATCCCAGTCATACAACGGGACAGGTCTTTCCCGCCATAATTTTTTAACATTTCCAGCAAATCGTCATACGCATCGCTTGGATTATCTTTAGACGCGCGACAATGGATTATCACGGGTAATCCTAATTCTCGCGCCAATTTTAATTGCGCGATGAACAATTCTTTTTGCGTAGATTTTATTTCTTCGTCGTTGGAATAAAAATAATCCAATCCGATTTCACCAATCGCGACAACTTTCAGATGTTTGGCAAATGTTTTTAATTTCTCTGCGACACGAGCAATTTGTGAATCGCTCCCACAATTATTTGTTTTACAATTTTCTGGATGAAAACCGACTGCCGCGTAAATATTTTCATATTTTTCCGCCAATTCAATCGCTTGCGAAATTTCTTTTTCATCACATCCGATTGTAACAATTTTTTTAATTCCATTATCAAACGTCCGCTGAATCATTTCATCACGGTCAGAATCAAACGCTTCATGATCTAAATGCGCGTGTGTATCTGTCATTTTATCCTCGGAAATAACGGTTCGCCCTTTTTCACGTTTTTGAATTCAACGGATCCCCATTTTGTCGCTTCGCCAAATGTCTTTTCTAATTCTGTTTTCACGTCTAATCCTAATTTTTCAAAAATTTTCTCCGCTGTTTCAGGCATAAATGGATATAGCATATGAGACATAATTCTGACCGCTTCTAAACAATTTGAAATAAACATTTCTTTATCTTCCTTCTTCATTTTCCACGGCTGTTTTTCCGTTATCGTAGAATCAAGAAATCGCCGCGCGCGAAAAACATCTGTCACCATTAAACATTGTTCAACATTATTCATGGAAATCTTAATGTTTTGTTCCACATATTTTTTTATTTCAATATTCATTTTGGATAGCTTTAATTCTTCTAACTCTTCCGCTAGTTTTGTAACTCTCGCGACTGTGTTCCCCAATCCATTTACCAAGTCCGCGTTGTATTTTTCCATCATTCTTTCCATCGTGATATCAATATCGTTGCCAAAAGTTCCCGCGCTCATCAATAAATATCTTGTCGCGTCGGTTCCGAATTTATTAATCATTTCATCAATAGAGATAACATTGCCAAGAGTCTTGCTCATTTTTTTCCCACCGGATAAAATCATTCCATGCGCGAAAATTTCTCTTGGAAAATTTATTCCCAAACGCAAAAGCATTGCCGGCCAGATTGTCGCGTGCACGCGCAAAATATCTTTTCCGATTAACTGAATTCGCGGAGGAAAACTTTCTGGAATGTTTTCAGACGTTCCATCCCACCCCAACGCCGTAAGATAATTCAAAAACGCGTCCACCCAAACGTAGGTAATCTGACTCTTGTCAAACGGCAATTCTATTCCCCATGAAACTTTTTTTTTGTTTCTTGAGATGGCGACATTTTGCAACTCTTGATTCTTTAAGAAAGATAAAATTTCATTTTTCTTTTCAAAGGGATTTATTTTTAGTTGCTTGCCAACGTCCTCTGCCGTTGTAGAATTATCAGATTTTTCAATCGCTTTGATCAGATCTTCTTGAATACTTTTAAGATCTAACAAATAGCTATCTTCCTCTAACTCTTGTGGTTCCAAATCATGATCGGGACATTTGCCGTTTACTAATTGAGACGACGCGATAAATTGTTCGCAACCAACGCAATACAGACCTTTATATTTTCCTTTTTTTATCGCTCCTTTATCATACAAAGATTGCAAAGCTTTTTGAACCGCTTTTACGTGTTTTGGATCCGTTGTCCTGATAAATCCATCGTATTGAATGTTTAATTTATTGAACAATTTTTGAAATTTCTTCGCGATTTCATCTACAAATTTTTGCGGTTCTTTGCCCGCTCTTTCCGCCGCTTCCTGAATTTTCAATCCATGTTCATCCATGCCCGTGGAAAGAAAAACATTTTTTCCTTCTCTGCGATGAAAACGCGCCAAAATATCCGCCGCGATAGTTGTGTAAGCATGCCCCAAATGAGGATCTCCGTTAGCATAGTAAATTGGAGTAGTAATGTAAAATTGATTATTCATAAATTATCTTTCTGAATTCTTATTCATTTTGTTTGCCACAAAAATGTTAGCCCTTAAAAGAGAATCAAAAGTCCCCGCGTCAATCCATTCTCCTTTCAAAATTTCGTGCGTCATCATTCCTTGTTTAACATAAAAACTATTAACATCCGTAATTTCTAACTCGCCTCTCGCGGATGGCTTCAATTCTTTGATAATGTTCCAAACTTGTTTGTCATACATGTATATTCCCACGACCGCGAGATTTGATTTTGGTTTTTTAGGTTTTTCTATAATTCGCGCTACTTTATCGTTTTTAATTTCTGCTATTCCAAATCTTTCGGGATCCTTCACTTCTTTGAGAAAAACTTTAGCTCCTTTTTTCTGTTTTTGAAACTTCAAAACCGCGTTCCGTAAATTATCTTCAATAACGTTATCGCCCAAAATCGCGACTATTTTTTCATTGTCGGCAAAATTTTCCGCTAATCCCAATGCTTGGGCGATCCCACCCGGTTCTTCCTGCACATCATAAGAAAGTTTTACCCCTAGTTCTCTCCCTGACCCCATCAAATCAACAAATTGTCCCGCGTTTCCTCTTCCGGAAATAATTAAAATATTTTTTATTCCAGCTTCTTTCAAAGATAATAT
>CAZUBR010000040.1:0-4384 GCA_964618965.1 uncultured Candidatus Saccharibacteria bacterium
TTGTTAACCCAAAATGGCCATAATTTAATATCATAATTTTCTATTGTCCCGATGCCCCCAAGAATCTGTTTGGCTTCTATTTCCCCTTTTCCTAAAATCATTTCTTTAATTTCATCAAGAGATAGGCTATTATCAGACTCGCTTACAATTTCAATTCGGAGCTTATTTTTCGCTTCGCCCGGATCCGCGGGAAGAACAAAAATATTTTCTTCAAATTTAACATTTATATCATTTCCTCCCCGTTCCGTTAACCATTCTTTTACAAAACTTTCAATTATTGTCGTATCAACTAATATAGCTTCTTTGCATATAATCGCCTTTATGGAAAATTCTTTTTGTTGATCCCCCTGTTTAGCGTTCAGCTCTATTTTGCCGATAGAACTACTAACAGAATTTTCTAAAATAGTCTCGCCGCTTTCTTTATTAAATTTATTTTCGTCCCCTGAAATTATTTTCATCTGTTCTTTGACAAAAGCGTTGGCTTTCTCTATATCATCTTTTGAGATAAATATTTCCTTGCCAATTTTTCCTCCTTTCATCGCCTCGCTTGATACCCCATAAATTTTATCATACTTCGCCGTATTAGAAAGCGCGGTAATAAAAAACTTTCCAGCGGATATATTAAATTGCGGACCTGGTTCTGTAGCAATAACGGACGCGGTGATCCTTCCCGCGACATCATCTCCGCCAACGCGAGAAAAGCCTGGAATGATAATTGTAGATTCTATCTTAAAACTCTTACCGCTTTCATGCTGTAATTGAGTTCCTTCAATAATTGTTTGACTATTAGAATCCCACTCGTTGAATAATGTAATTTCCCCACTCGCGTATTCCTTAAGTTCTTTTTCTCCCGTTGAAGTGATAACTTTGGAAAAGTTCTCCTCAATCTTTGCTATTCTCCCGGAAATTTTATTCTCTGAAAGAATATATCCGCTTAAGCTTGTATCTACTTGGAGATCAACTCGCTCCGCGATAGTGTTAGGAGTCGCTAAAACAAAAACCGTCGCGGAGGGAAGAGACAAAAATGAAAAAACTAACGCGACAGCGACAAATATCAAAAACAAAAAATAAAAGACCTTTTCTTTAACAAAACCTATCGGGTTAATTTTTGATAAAGAAATAGCAATTTTAGGCCTTTGCGAGCCGATAATCTCTTGATTATTTTGTTCAGAAATATCGCCAAAAAGATTTTCTGAATAATTCAATTTTACTTTTTTCGCGAAAGCCAACCCAACTGGGTCAGATGTCACGACAATCAAATGTATGTTTCTATTTTCAGATTCTTCTCTAAGAATTCTCAAATTAATAATACTTTTGAGTATTAAAGATCCCGCTGGCGCGACTAAAAAAATTTTGGAAGCGCTATTTTGTAAAACTTTATCTAAAACTGATGTGATCTCATCATTCCGAGACACATATATTGTGGAAGATAAATCTCTCATTGTGTTTGCATTAGCCTTACCGCGCGATTTAAAGATTCCTCTATTACCCCATCTTTTTTTCTTAAAGCAACATTCGCTAACCCTATGGAAGCAATATCGCTCGTGTCTGACAGCAGATTTTGATGATCTGATATCTTACTTGAAAAAACGTTTGGATACAAAAACTCCACGCTCGTAGCTATCCCGTCTTTAGAAAAAGCTCCCCCGATTGATTCTTTAATTTCAGGAATCACGCACCCTCCTCCGCATAGATAAATCGCGGACGGATAAAAATTAAAATTAAAAAACTTTTCAAGAGCGATTTGAATTCCTCTCACCCAGATTTTAGAGTCTTTTTTGAAAATAGCTCTGATAGAATATGATGTATTTTTACTAAGTCTTCCAGCGGAATATTTTACTTTAATATCTTCCGCCTCCACGGGTCCTATCCCAAACGTTTCCGAAATTCTATTTGAATACGCTCTTCCTCCAAGAGAAAACATTCTTACTCCATCAACCATACCGTCTTTAATAATCGCCATATCCGTAGTTCCTCCTCCGATGTCAATCAATAACGAACGAGGGTGATTTAGACCAACAGAGCACAGAAGATTCGCGATCGCGCACGGTTCCGCCACAATATTTTCTATTTCAATTCCAAGCTTCCGCATAACACTTTTTATTGATTCCACATGAATCATGGGAGCAATGGAATTAAAAACTTCAAAAGCGATATCCTTTCCTTGAAAATCAATGGGATTTATGACTTCATAAGCGTCAATCTTGATTTTAAGAATCTGCGCGTCAACAATCCTTACGTCAACACACGTCTGTCCCGTGTCTTCAAAAAAATCATTTCTGAAACGATCAAATATCCTCCACTGGACTCTCTGAATTATATTTCTCAATTCTGACGCGGTGATTTTATTATCCGGTTTCGCTCGTTCATAATGAACCGTCATTACTCCACCCCTAATTGATTCCCCCGCCACCCCTACAATCGCCTTCGTAAGTTTTAAACCTGTTTCGTCTTCTAACTTATTTATTACTCTCCCGCAAGTATTCACGACTCCTTCAATATCCGTAATCATTCCTCCGGCCATATTGCGCGGATCCTGACGTTCTTTGCGCATTGCCTTAATTTCAAGCGTTTCTCCATTTTTGACAGAAAAAACAAGAGCTTTAACATACTCCGTTCCAATATCAAGCGCGAGAAAGGCTTTCACTCCTTGTGATTTTTTGAAACGTCCAAACACAATTTATCGCTTTCTATTAAAATATTATAGCACGACCGCTTTGATTCTTCTAATCCCACGCGATGAGGATTGTTCTTTTTTTATCTTGAACTTTCCAATTTCGCCAGTTTTGGAAACGTGAGGACCCGCGCAAATCTCTTTGGATATTATTTGATCCCTGTCTTTGATAGTGAAAACGCTAACCGTATTTCCATATTTGGAATCAAACAGTCCAAGCGCTCCGCCATTTTTTGCTTCTTCCGGAGACGTTTCTTCTCTGATCACGTCTAAATTTTTTTCTATAATTTTATTCACTATATTTTCCACTTCCGCGATTTGCTCATCTGTCATTTTATCAGGATGAGAAAAATCAAACCTTAATCTTTCAGGATTGATGTTGCTCCCGCGTTGTTCAACGTGTTCACCTAAAACTTTTCTCAAAGCGGATTGCAAAAGATGCGCGACGGTATGAAGTTTTGTCGTAGCTTCAGAATGATCCGCCAATCCAGACTTAAACATCCCCGCTGACGCTGTTTGACTCAGTTTTTTATGTTTTTCAACGCATTCGTCAAATCCATCCGTATCAACTGTTATCCCCCTGCTTTTCGCTTCTTCTTTTATCATTTCTATCGGAAATCCGAACGATTGATAAAGATCAAACACCTGTTTCCCCAATAACACCTTTGAATCGTCTTCCGATTCGTCTCCCCAAAAAAAATCCGTAAATTTGTTAAAAACTTTCAATCCTTTATCCAAAGTTTTTCTAAATTTCTCTTCCTCCCGCGCCAATTCTATCAGTACAAAATTTTTATTTCTGCCAACTTCTCCATAAATGTCTTTATATGTTTCTATGACGGTCTCCGCTATATTTAGCATAAAACTCTTTTCTATTCCCAACATCTTTCCGTAACGAACAGCTCGCCGAACTAATCGTCTCACGATATACCCGGCGCCATTCCTTGAAGGAACAATTTTTTTATCATCGGCCATTATCATTGCCGCCGCCTTAACATGATCGGCGATAATCCTCATTTCCTTTTTGTTTTGGTCATATTCTTTTCCGGAAATTTTTTCTATTTTTTTAATAATCGGCCACCAAATATCCGTCAAATAATTATCGTCATAACCGTTCAAGATCGCTAAAATTCTTTCTAAACCGCCTCCAAAATCAATATTCTTCTGTTCAGCTTCTCTATATTCTCCATTTTCTTTCACACGGCTCATCAAAACATCATTCCCGATTTCAACCCAGTTTTTATCCTCTGGATCAAATTTTTCAGGAACTTTTTCATTATTCGGTTTCCAATAAAAAATTTCCGTGCATGGACCGCAAGGACCAACAGCGCCTCCCCCTTCCCACCAATTATCTTCCAAAAAAGCTATTCTATCTTTTGTGATTCCCAACGATCGCCACGTTTGTTCCGCTTCTTCATCTTTTGGAGCGTTTTTGTCTCCTTTGAAACATGTAACAGCCAGACGTTCAATCGGAATTTTTAGAGATTTCGTAAAAAAATCTAATGTCCACTGAATCGCCTCTTTCTTAAAATAATCCCCTAATGACCAATTGCCCAACATTTCAAAAAAAGTGTGATGATAAGAATCCCCAACAGCTTCAATATCCACTGTTCTGACGCATTTTTGAATATCAACAATCCGGCTTCCGCTCGGATGTTTTTGTCCTAAAAGATATGGAATGAGCGGTTGCATCCCCGCGGAAATAAAAAGAGT
>CAZUBR010000041.1:0-4359 GCA_964618965.1 uncultured Candidatus Saccharibacteria bacterium
ACCAATTCCAGGAGGAATATATATCCAGCTAATTTATATGCTTTACCTTCTTCAATTTTTACGGTTTGAATTGCCTGAATATAATATAAGTCTTCGTTTTCGTGGGAGGGTTAAAGAAAGATTGACAAATTAGGAGTATTATACAGTCTTAATATGTGATAAAATAAATTCATGAAGCGGAATAATTTTGTAAAATTGATTATCGCCATTGGTATTTGCGAATTAGCAGGAGTTATCGGTTCAGTGTTTACTGTTTCGTCAATCCCGACTTGGTATGAGGGACTTATAAAGCCGATGTTTAATCCGCCAAATTGGGTATTCAGCCCCGCGTGGATAACGCTCTACGCGTTAATGGGTATAAGCGTTTATTTAGTTTGGCAGAAATTGACCGAAAACAAAACAACCAAAAGAGCGCTTTGGCTATTTTGGATTCAACTTTTTTTGAATGCTATTTGGTCAATAATATTTTTTGGATTAAAAAATCCCGGCTGGGCATTTGCTGATATTATTTTACTTTGGTTTGCTATTTTTGTCACAATCGTCGCGTTCTCTAAAATTTCTAAACTGGCGACATTGCTTTTGATACCATATATTCTTTGGGTTAGTTTCGCTGGTTATCTTAATTATTCTATTTGGACGCTCAACCAAACAGAACCAGTTGTCTGCGCGATGGACGCGAAAGAATGTCTGGACGGTTCTTATGTTGGCAGAGTTGCTCCAAATTGCGATTTCGCGGCTTGCCCGAAGGAAAGTTTAATCCGAATTGAAAACTTAAGGGCGAATGAACAAATTTCCAGTCCCCTTATAGTTAAAGGTAGCGCTCGCGGTTTTTGGTTTTTTGAGGCTGACTTTCCCATAAAGTTGTTTGATGAGAACGGGAGTCTTTTAACGGTAGCTATCGCTCAAGCTCAAGGCGAATGGATGACAGAAGATTTTGTTCCATTTTCAGCTGAATTAAATTTTGAATCTCCAAAAACAAAAAAGGGGACGCTTGTTTTAGAAAAAGATAATCCATCAGGATTGATAGAGAATGCCGACGAATTAAAAATCCCTATTATATTTTCCGCGCGTTAGCGCGACGCGTGTCAGGCTTGATAACGCCAACCTAATTTTTCTAATTGTTCTTTTAGAAAATTTTTATCTTGACGCGCTTTCCATTCCAATTTGCTCGTTTTTTCGTGGGCTTCATCGTAGGAAATTTTTTTTGTCAACATCAGCGAACGTTCAAATAATTCATGAAGAATAACGAAGGGTCTTTCAGACGCCAATAAATCATCATCTATCCAAACTTCATTTTTTGGAACATAGTTATAAACTAAATCATGTCCGCCCTCGGTAAAATCAATATCAAAAACATCTCTGACTATTTTTCCGTAGACAAGCCAAATATCAATTTCGTTATTTAATTTTTTTAGTAATTGGCAATGAGACTTTTTTTGCAAGTCTTTTTTATTTAAAATTTTTTCTAAAGTTTTAACGCTGTGCTTTTTTCTTTCGGCTTTTTCTTTCTTGTCGGCGGACTTTTTTGCTTCGGGATACGAAGTTCCTTTGCTTATCAAATCGCATTCTATTAGCATTCTATTTACATAAAAACAGCGCTCATTTGGCGCCGCCTCTTTATCTAACCAAAATTCAGATTTTGGAATATATGGAAAAATAAAATGATGACCAAAATTGACAAATTCAATGTCTAATTCCGATCTAATTTTTTTTCCGTCAACGATCCAAATATCAGTTTCGTTTATTTGATCTACTTTTTTAATATAAATTTCTTTGTTTATTGTTCGCATGACTTTTTGTTAATTATCCGTGGCGGTATCCGGATAAATGAACTCTTTATCTTCGTAGTTTCTCAATACGATTTTTCCGGGGGTTTTTTCTTTCACGTATTCCGGCAAAAGAGGTATTTTTCCTCCTCCTCCAGGAGCGTCAATCACGAAAGCGGGAACTGCCAATCCGGAAGTATGTCCGCGCAACGCTTTGTAAATTTCAATTCCGCGACTAACTTTGGTGCGGAAATGGTTTGTTCCCTTTACTGGATCCGCTTGATAAATATAGTATGGTCTGACGCGCATTGATAAAAGTCCTTGCATCAATTCTTTCATCACGATCGGATTATCGTTGACACCTTTTAACAACACGGTCTGATTTCCGAGAGGGATGCCCGCGTCGGCTAACAATTCGCAAGCTCGTCTGCTTTCCAGAGTTATTTCAGCAGGGTGATTAAAATGTGTGTTAAGGTAGAGCGGATGATAGCGTCGCAGCATTAAACATAATTCTGGAGTAACGCGTTGAGGCAAAGCGCATGGAATACGCGAACCAACGCGGATAATGGAGTTCGGACGATCGTGAAGAATTTTGTGAAGGCGGGAAAGTATTTGTTCCAAAATCGCGTCGCTAAGCAATAGAGGATCTCCGCCCGACAGAATAACATCGCGAATAATTTTATTTTTTTCAATATACGCGAAAGCCTCTCTAATCGCCGGCCAGGTAGGCTGTTTTAAGGGATCTCCCACTTTGCGTTTGCGAGTGCAAAAACGGCAGTACATAGCGCATTTGTTGGAAACACGAAACAAAATACGATCGGGGTATCGGTGCGTTAACAAATCGGGAACATTGGGGCGCGCCTGTTGAGCGGCATCTTCATGGAGAGGATCTTCTTCCCCAAAATTATCTTCCAATTCTGTTATTGTCGGAATACATTGCTTGTAAATAGGATCATTTTTTTCTTTAATAAGAGATAGATAATATGAATTAATTCTGGCCGGATAACGTTCAATAACAGTTTTAATTAAATTCGGATCAAGATCAAAGCGCGCCGCGATCGCCTTACCCTGAGTCAAACTTGTCCTAAAAATATTTTTCCATTCTGGCTCGGCTGGCGACGGGGGATCGTCAAGATTTGCTTCGTTTAACAGAGAAGACGTTTTGGGATTGTTCCCATTTCCTTTTTGGTCCATGTTTATGACAAATGTTTTAATATTGCAAACTAATTATATCACAAAAAAAATCTATAACAATCACCTGTGTATAATTATCTGAATATTGTTTTTAGTATTTTAGACGATACTCTGAAATCGCGGTATCCTTTATAGATAGGAGGAATCTTTTTGTTTAATTTCAGAAGTTCGTAAATAGCTATTTGAGCGGATCTTATAGAGTATTCCATGGTAAAAACAATTTCATTTGGTATTTCACAATACTGTCCAAGAAACGCGAAATTTAATGATTCTTTAGGCACGATTCGCGGGCGATCTCCTTTTTTTCTCGTAAAAAAATGGCTTGTAATATATGGCAACACGCATGGAACGCAAGTTGAGGAATCTAAAATTTTTTGTATTTTCTTTTGAAATCCAAGATGATGGCAAAGTTCAATTAAAATTTCCTTTCCGTTGCAATCAGACATTTTTTTATTTATATAGTTTCCTTTTTTATCCGGATACAGTCCATATCCCCAGCAGACAGCTACGTTTCTCGGTTGATCAATGAAATATGGTTGATGAGGAATCCCAATGGAAAAGAGCCAATTAGAATTATGAAAAGTTATCGGCCCTTCCGTTCCGATTTCTCTTTTTGTTATTTTTTCAATTAGATTCAAAAAATGGCGTCCGCGGAAAGTTATCGTGAAAGAGATCCATTTAGATCTGTTTATTCTCTTATTGAAGACGGATGGTTTTCCAAAATTAGGACTTTCTTTTGAAATTTTTTCCCAAAGTTTCCATGAAGGACTCGTTTGTTTTGGATTGAGCGATGGGGGATTCTCCATTGATCCGATGCTAGAATTTTCAACTATTGATCCAAGTGTTATAAAAACATAATCATTTTTCGCGACTGAAATTTTTTCTTTTTTATTATCGCGTTTATAATCAATGCGGTTGACTATTTTTTTCTTTCCCTTTGATTCAAAACCAAGATCTGTCACTTCGCAATTTGTTTCAAAGTTAACCCCTTGTTTTTTTAGCCAAGCAAGCACGGGAAGCACAATGGAGTCATATTGATTATATGGCATACTCATCATTGTTTTTACGGTATCTAAAACAGGCAGATCGTGCGCGACTCTAATCAAATATCTTCTAAATTCCGCCAAACTATGCCATGGTTGAAATGAAAAAATTGTGCAAAATTCAAACCAAAAATTGCTTTTGAAAAAAGACGGTTCAAAATAATCGTCTATTTCAATGTTATCAAGAGATATTTCAGGACGGAGAACAAGTCTAATTAATTTTATTCTATTATTAAAACTTAATTTAAGCGGTTTCGCGTTGATGTTTTTTCCATTTTTAATCAATCGCGTCTTGGCGTAAGTTTTAATTTTTTTATTAAACTCCAAGAATTCATCTAAAATTGTCTTATCAGGAT
>CAZUBR010000042.1:0-4281 GCA_964618965.1 uncultured Candidatus Saccharibacteria bacterium
TAAAATTACTGAAAAATACTTTGAGCACGCCAATTTCGCGGATCACGAACAAAGAGTGCTCGACGAAATAACGACCAAAACAAATTTCCAGCTAGAGAAAGAAATTTTTCGTGGCCAGATTTATGATAAAGATAAAGTCGGCAGTTTGATTTACAAGGGCGTTTGGCAAGATAATCTAGCCGTGTTGAAAATCCAATGGTTTAAGCCAGATGTTGATGAGATTGACATGATTGGCAGGTTTAACGACCAAAACGAGAGCGCAAAAATCAGATTGCCAAAATTGTATGACGGCTCAAAATGGAACGAAAAAGACGGCTATGGCTATCTACTTTTAGAATATATTGACGCTCCTCAAATATACCAACCTCCTTTCGCCAATCAAGAACAAATAAAGGATTTTTGCGCTCTCTATCAGGAATACAAAAGCAAATGTTTGCGCGATCCGTTTATTGAGCGAGAGCCGAACGAATATAGCAGTTTGGTCTTTACCGCCCAGCGCGTTTCGCATTGGGCGAAGATCACGCAAAGCAAAGGATATCTGACTGAAGCCGATGTTAAAAATGTGGAAAAATTTCTTTCTCTGGCTGGACAACATTTGCCATCAATGAAAATGGAATTCATGCATGGGCATTTCACCTATGATGATATTTTTAAATTGTCGGATAAAGAATATGTATTGATGTCAAATTTGTTTTGGTCTTATCGCCCGGAATTCTACGATACCACTTTTCATCTTTGGGCGGGTATAAAAAGTTTGCGCGACCAAAGCATAACCGTCGAGCAAGTTATTAAATATCTGCAAAATTGGCTTAGTGAATATAAAAAACTTCCGGTCGTAACGCAGGATGCTGATTTTGAAAGAAAGTTTAACATGATGATGGCCGAGCGTTGCGTTGGCGCATTATTAGTGGATATTCAAAATCAGCATTACGACAGCGACCGCAGTAATTTTATTGTCCATTTAACGGAATTGTTTAGAGATTTGTTTAAGCATTTTGCGGATAAACTGGAAAAAACAAAAACTGAGTAAAACTCAAGGGGGTAGCGTGTTTTCTTTTTAGGTATTTTTTGTTCTGTCGGAGGTTGCTTATTTTTAAGAGCCATGGACAGTTTGATTAATTTTAGAGATAATAATCACAAGAGAAAATCATTTGAACGGATAAAAACAAGGAGAAAAAAAATGAAAGAAATAGCGCAGAAACTTCTTGATAACGCTGGAGTCCGAATCAATGGGAATAATTCTTGGGATATTCAAGTCGCGGATGAACGTTTTTATGAAAGAGTTTTAAGCGGAGGATCTCTCGCGTTAGGAGAATCATATATGGACGGATGGTGGGATTGCGGAGCGATAGATCAATTTATTGAAAGAATTTTGAAGGCGCGACTTGATAAAAAAATCAAACTATCATGGTGTTTGATTTGGGATGTTTTTAAAACAAAATTGATAAATCAACAGAGAAAATCCAAGGCGCGTGCGATAGGGGAAAGACATTATGATTTAGGGAACGATCTCTTTCAAAATATGCTTGATAAAAGAATGGTTTATAGTTGCGCTTATTGGAAAGACGCTAAAAATTTAGACGAAGCGCAAGAGAGAAAATTAGATCTTATTTGCAGGAAATTAAAACTGGAATCGGGGATGTCTATTTTGGACATTGGATGCGGATGGGGAAGTCTCGCGAAATTCGCCGCGGAAAAATACGGCGTTAAAACGGTTGGGATCACTGTTTCCAAAGAACAAAAAGTTCTCGCGGACAAACTTTGCGAAGGACTTAATATTGAAATTAAACTTCAAGATTATAGAGATATCAAAGAGAAATTTGACCGTATTGTTTCCGTTGGAATGTTTGAACACGTGGGTCCTAAAAATTATAGAAAATATATGCGAGTCGTCAACGAGTGTTTGAAAAACAATGGTTTGTTTCTATTGCATACTATTGGCGGAGAATCTTCCAAAAGTTTAATAGATCCTTGGATTAACAAATATATTTTTCCAAATGCTGTTTTGCCCTCTGTGGAACAGATTGTTCGCGCGTCAGAAAAAAAATTTGTTCTTGAAGATTGGCACAATTTTGGGCAAGATTATGATAAAACGCTTATGGCATGGAGAAAAAGATTTAGGGATAGCTGGGAAATAATCAAAAATCGCGGAAACTACAGTGAAAGATTTTTTAGGATGTGGAATTATTATTTGTTGAGTTGCGCGGGAAGTTTTAGATCTCATAAAATACAATTATGGCAGATTGTGTTTTCAAAAGTTGGATCCGCGACTCATTATGAAAGTATTCGCTAAATAAAAATAACATCTCTTTTTAAGAGATGTTATTTTTATTTAGCGTTTTTCTATTCGGTTATTTTTTTTCAATAGGCGTAGAGTTTTGTCTATTATTAAATTCATCGTCAATTTTCATTTCACTAGATGTTTTATTCAGAGTATCAATTATAGGCTTTGTTTCATCGCCATTGGAATCGCTGGAATTGTCATAAGAATCATTAGAAGATTTACATTCTCCTCTGAAAAAAGCCCATTCTTCGCATTCATTTCCATTGGTGAAAACGCACATGGAGTATGTGTTTTCTTTATCTACGATCGGTTTTAATTTTCCTCCGTTGTTTTCGCAATATACCGAAGCGGGATTTGCCATTCCGACATTATTATCCGATTTAGCATTTTCGTTTATTGAAGAACTGGATGAATTTGTCGCGCGCTTTTCAATGTTTTCCGTTTTCCTTTCAATCTTCGCCGATTGTTCTTTAGCCATTTCTCTTGCTATTGTTCCATCTGAAACGAATTCTTGAATAATGTCTATTTGTTCAGGCGTGTCCCCGGATAATTTTTTTATGATCATGTTTTTTTCATCTTGATCGCGCGCTCCTTGAAATTCATTTTGCATTTCTTCTCGCGCTTTTTCTTTCATTCCTTCCCAAAATTCTCTCTTTTCTTCTGGAATAATATCATTCATTCCTTTCAGTATTTCAAATTGCTTTATATCATGAAATTTTTCCATCTTTTCCATTAAAATTTTCTCATCTTGTGAATCAGCGTTTTTTATCTCTTCTTTGAAATTGTTCATTGCTTTAGTTTTTATCTCCATCACTTTTTCAACAGCTTCATCGGATAGATTGTTTTCAAGTTCGTTAATAATTCGCATGTTTTCCATTGTTCCTATTTCAAGGCGTTTAATAATCTGTTGAGATTTTTCCGTTGATTCGGGATTCTGCAAACATTTTTCAATACGAATGATATTTTGTCCTTTTGCTTCTTCAACTATTTCTCTTATCGTGTCCGGGATCGCTTTACTCTCTAAATCGCTAATTACTTCAAATTGTTTTATTTCGTTTCCTCCGATATTCTGAACGTAATATTGAAAAATTTCCTGTTTTGCTTTAGGTAATTCCGTGAAGTTTCTTTCAAATGTTGTTTGAATATTTTCTTGCGCTTGCCGAATCGCCATTTTTGCTTCTTCCGGAACTTTTTCTTCCACTCGTTTTAAGACTTCCAAACTTTTGAAATGCTTAAAATCAGATCCGTTGCCATTCATAATCACACTCTCTATTTTTTCTCTAATTTTTTCTGGTTCGGCTATTTTCAACATCGCGTCGGAAAGGCTTCCCTCTATTTGGTCTCTTGTATTTTCTATTTTCACGCTAATTTTTTCCGCTATTTCCACGGACATATTTTTTTCAATTTTATCAAAAAGAACGGTATGTTTTATCTGGTTATCCGTAATTTGTTCAACTAACTTATCTACTGCTTCGTTTCCTTCGGCCTTTTCTTTAATCAACTCAACCTTTAGCCGTACTTGTTCTATCTCATCATTATAATTATCAATCGCTTTTTCTATTACTACGACATTGTCTGTTTTTTCTGAGATCTTTTTTGCTTCTATGAGTTTTTCATTCGCGAATCGTAATTTTAGTTGAGCTTTTTTCACGGGATCGGTTGTTACGATAGACAAAACTCCTCTCCATGCATTTTTTAGAGGATAGAGAATCGTGGAATCCGGCAAGATTGTCGGGTCATTTATTCCTAAATCTTCAGCGTTCAAATTTTCGTCCTCGTCTATTAATTTTGTTGCTTCTTCGCTTAAATTATTTTCTTCCTCTGAAATTTCAATCCCAATAATCCCAGTTTCATTATTAGCTTCTTGATTCACGTTCTGAACAATGTTAGTGCTTGTATCTGGCGCGATTATATTTTCATCAGGCATTGGGACGGACGATTCGGACATTTCATCAAGGGCATTCATATCTTCTCGGTGCACGGCGTTTGTTTCATCT
>CAZUBR010000043.1:0-4202 GCA_964618965.1 uncultured Candidatus Saccharibacteria bacterium
CATCTATCCATTGTTCAATTTCCATCTCTTCCGCTCTAATTTTATCATTCAATTTTATCTTCGCAAACACTTCTTTCAAAACATCTTTGCTGATTTTTAGTTTTTCAGATAAATTGTTTATTAAAAATTTTCTTTTAGACGAGAATCCGGATTTTACAATTTTAATAAATTTTTGAATATCGGATTTCTCCGCGCCGTTAAAATATTTAGTATTTCTTGTGGTTTTCAAAATGCTTGAATCAACGCGTGGCCGCGGATAAAAACACGATCTTGGAATGTCAAAAACAATTTCAGGAACGCCAAATGTTTGGACTAAAACAGAAAACAAAAGCATGTCTCCTCGCTTTGCCATCGCTTTTTTGGCAACCTCTTTTTGGATTACAAAAATAATTTTTGTAACGTTAGAAGTTTTAGATAACAAATCAATAATCAATCGCGAAGCAATGTCATACGGAGGATTGGCGACCATAATGAATAGTCCAATATCGCCATAATGAAATTTTAACGCGTCCGCGTGAATTAGGTCAATATTTTTAATCTCTTTTTTCTGAATTTCTTGTTCAAGCAGATCAAACAAACCCTTGTCTTTTTCTATGGCGATAACCTTTTTGGCTATTTTCGCGAGTTCAAAAGTTAGGATTCCTTTTCCCGGACCAACTTCCACAACCGTATCCGTTTTATTAAGTTTCGCGGAGTTAATAATTTTTCTGATGATATTTTTATCAGTTAAAAAATTCTGTCCCAACGATCTCAAAGGTATTAAATTTTTCATATAGTGTTTTTCATTTCCTTAGGAATATCATCTAAAAATCTAGATGGCTGTAAAAATATGGTATTGCCATAGACGGCGCGAAGTTGGGCATGAATCAAAAAAAGTCGTTCTTTCGCTCTGGTCATTCCAACGTAGCAGAGTCGTCGCTCTTCTTCTAAATCTCTTAAATCTCCACGCGTGGTCAGGGAGTGGGGAAAGATCCCTTCATCCATTCCTGCCATAAAAACAGTGTTAAATTCCAAACCTTTAGATGAATGAATCGTCATTAAATTAACGGTGTTATTTTTCGTTTCTATCTCGTCGGAATCGGAAAGAAGAGACACTTCTTCCAAAAAATTTTTGAGAGATATTTCGCAATCTTTATCTTTGAACTTTTCAACTACGGTAAATAATTCTTGAATATTCTCCCAACGTTCCTCTCTATCTTTATCCTTTTGAATGTAATCGGCGTATCCGCTAACGGTAAGAGTAAAATCTAAAAGTTCCGAAAGAGATGAATTTGCCATTTTCGCGCGAATTTTGTTCATAATGTTCAAAAATGACGAGATGGTTTCTTCCTTGGAAGAATTGATTCCATCAAACTTTTTGTTACTATCTAAATTTTTTAAGAATCTGTCCAATGTAATTTTTCCAATTCCGCGTGGAGGCGTATTTATGATTCGCGCGACGCTAATTTTATCGGAAGGATTAATGACGAGTCTTAAATATGCCAAAATATCTTTAATTTCTTTTCTTGAATAAAATTTTAATCCCCCAATGATCTTGTAAGATATTCCGGCTGACAAAAAAATTTCTTCAAGCGCTCTAGACTGGGCATTTGTTCTATAAAGAACGGCAAAATCGTTAAAAGTTAATGGATGTTCCTCAAATCTGTTTTCTTCAATAATTTGCTGAATCTGATTGATGATAAAAAGTCCTTCATCCGTTGATCCCGCGACTCGCGCCACAACCGGTTTTGCTCCATTCTTTTTATCGCTCCAAAGTCGTTTATCTTTTTTATTGATATTTTTTGAAATTATTTCATAAGAGGCGTCCAAAATTTCTTGGGAAGATCTGTAATTTTGTTCCAATAAAACTATTTTGGCTCGTGGATAATCTTTTTCAAACTTTAATATGTTGCCGATGTCCGCTCCTCGCCATCCATAAATACTTTGCCAATCGTCTCCAACCACGCAAAGATTATTGTGCTTTTTCGCGAGTAAATTGATCAAACTATATTGGGAATAATTGGTATCTTGATATTCATCTACCATGACAAATTTGAAAACATTTTGATATTTTTCAAGGATAGCGGGAAAATTTCTTAACATCAGGACAGTTTTCATAATTAAGTCGTCAAAGTCAAGCGCGTTTGCTTTCCGCAGTTTATCTTGATAAACATGATAAGATTTTGCCGTGATTTCTTCAAAATATCCAGACGCTCTGTTTGAAAAAATCTCCGCGGTTTCTAAACTATTTTTCGCGGAAGATATCATTGATAAAACAGAGGCGGGATTAAATTGATCAAGAGAAGCGCCAATTTCTTTGAGAGACTCTTTCATTAAGGATAATTGATCGGCGGAATCATAAATAAGGAAATTTTTATTTTTTCCAATTTGTTCCGCTTCGTTTCTCAAGATTCTCGCGCAAACAGAATGAAATGTTCCAATAAGAGGCATTCCGCTTATTCCGTTAATCAAATTTTGTACTCTTTCTCTCATTTCTGTCGCGGCTTTATTGGTGAACGTTACTGCCAAAATGTTCAAAGGATGGATTCTATTTTTTTGAATAAGATACGCGATTCTATGCGTTAGGGTCTTTGTTTTGCCTGAACCAGCTCCAGCAATGATCAAAACGGCGCCGTTTACCGTTTGAACCGCCTCTCGTTGTTTTTCATTTAGTCCTTGCAGTATATCCATGATGTTATTATAGCATAATAAGTCAGAAAGTTTATAAATTCTGCCCGAAATGACATATCGTGTTAATTCGTTGTGGATAACTATCTCTATTTTTTCCTTTATTTAAGCCAAACGTTGGGGTTTTTATCCATTTTTTGGTTGACTTTTATGCTCTATATGATACAGTATGTTGTCTGCGAACTCTGTAAAAATAAGTCTGATTTAACTCTCGCGTAGGCTATCGGATGGGCGAGCGTTTATGAAAGAATAAGAGGCGAGAAGAATCAGAAAAAGGTGTAGAAAATTCGTAATTTAATTTGTAGATTGAGGATTAGCTCAAAGCAGATTCTTCAAGAGCTAACTAAATTATATAATAAACATCTATCTTCCATCACGAAGAAGATTTTCAAGCCCACAGCGCTTCCTATCGCGGTGGCTGTTTTGTTTACTCTGATAGCGTGTGGCAGAAATATCTCTTTGGCGAAGCAGAGGAAAGAAGGAAATATCGCTTTTGGATCTGTCGGAAAATTTTTTGGAGGCGGAGAAGATATTATTGAAAGTGGCGTAGATTTTACAATGATGACGGCCGGGATCTCTTCCTGGTTTGAAAACGTTTCAGTGGCGCAAGCGTCTTTTGGCGATTCGGGAACAGAAACAGATGATAATAGCCCGGAAGACTATATCGCGGTTAGCGCGAATAATCCAGAATTAAGTAGGACAGGAACGCATTACAATGATATCGCGAAATATGTAGTTTCGGTCGGGGATACTATAAGCGGGATAGCGCAAAAATTTGGGATAACGGTTAATTCGGTTTTATGGGCAAACAATCTTCACGCGAATAGCATTATCAAAGCGGGAGATATTTTAGAAATTTTGCCTATCTCGGGAGTTAAACATATAGTAAAATCCGGAGATACATTAAGCGATGTCGCTAAGTTATACAAAGCGGACGCGGAAGAAATCGTTTTTTACAACAATATTGAAGACGGCAACCTTAAAATATCTTCAACAATTCTTGTCCCCGGAGGGGTTCTGCCAAACTCTATGTTGCCACAACCTGTTTTGGCTAAAACTATTCTAAAAAACGCGCCTGCTTACACTCAAGCTGGACAAGGGAGCGGATATTTTATTTATCCTGCCGCTGGGCATAATTGGGGGAGAACACACGCGAACAATGGAGTTGATATAAGCAATCCGAAGGGGGGACCAATATACGCGGCAGCCGCGGGAACGGTTATTTTAGCGGATGGGTCAGGGTATAATGGCGGATATGGGCAATATATAAAAATAAAACACCCTAATGGCGTTGTCACTCTTTACGCTCATTTGAGCAAGATATTAGTCAAAAATGGTCAGGAAGTTAAACAAGGAGGAGTAATCGGGATGATGGGGAATACGGGGAGATCAACGGGAACCCATCTTCACTTTGAAGTCAGAGGAGCAAAGAATCCGTTGGCGAGATACTAGCGATTAAAATTAAAAATTAAAAATGACAAACTAAAAAAGAGTATGCGCCATCGTTTTTGTCAGCCCGCGGGCTGATCACCCTG
>CAZUBR010000044.1:0-4163 GCA_964618965.1 uncultured Candidatus Saccharibacteria bacterium
CCCAGGAGTATCAATAATGTTAATTCTATGTTTATCTTCTTCTTTCAAATATGATTTAGACCAAAAACAAGTGGTTGCCGCGGATGTAATAGTAATTCCGCGCTCTCTTTCTTGCTCCATCCAATCCATAACAGCTTCGCCTTCATGAACTTCGCCAATTTTATGGGAAATTCCAGTATAAAAAAGAATCCGCTCGGAAACGGTTGTCTTCCCGGCATCAATGTGGGCAATGATCCCAATGTTTCTAGTCTTTTCTAATGGATATTGTCGAGCCATTAATTCAAAATTTTAAATTTAAAATTTACAACTATGCAAAATGCGCGAATGCTCTGTTCGCTTCCGCCATTCTTTGAACGTCCTGTTTCTTTTTGACTGCCACCCCTTGATTATTAGCGGCTTCCATTAATTCCACTGCCAGCTTTTCTGCCATTGGTTTTCCCTTTTTAGTTCTCGCGGCTGAAAGAATCCATCTTAATGAAAGAGTTAATCTTCTTTCTCCTCTTACTTCCCTTGGCACTTGATAGTTAGCTCCCCCGATTCTTGTGGATTTAACCTCTAAGTAAGGCATGGTATTTTTCATCGCTAAATCAAAAACATCTATGGGGTTTTTCTGGGTTTTCTTTTTAATAATATCAAATGAATCATACACAATCCCCGCGGCCACCTGTTTCTTTCCTCTTTCCATGACAAAATTAACAAGTTTAGCAACGGTGACACTGCCGAACTTGCGATCGGGAATAATTTCTCTTTTTGGAATGTTTCCTTTTCTTGCCATAATTATTCTGTCTTTTTAGGCCTTTTAGCTCCGTATTTACTTCTCTTTTGTCTTCTGCTTTCAACTCCTGCCGCGTCAAGCACTCCTCTCACAATGTGATACCTCACTCCAGGAAGATCTTTTACTCGTCCGCCTCTAACCATGACAACAGCGTGCTCTTGCAAATTATGTCCCATACCTGGAATATATGAGGTTACTTCCATACCATTGGTCAATCGGACTCTCGCGAATTTTCTCAAAGCGGAATTTGGCTTTTTAGGCGTCATGGTTCCAACCTTAATACAAACCCCTCTTTTGAACGGTCCGTCGCTTTTTGAAGGTCTATTTTTGATAGAATTAAATCTCCGCGCGAGAGCGGGCGATTTAGATTTCACCTTTTTAGACTTTCTCGGATTTTTTACTAATTGGTTTATTGTCGGCACTATATTCAGTTACAATTTAACAGTTAACAATTTTCAGTCGCGACGAAAAACTAATAACCTGATTATTACGTAGCGCGCTACGCGACGCGAGTTAAAATAAAAAACGGTCCGAAACAGGGGTTAGTTGTAAAAACTATCTTGTTTCAATGATAGCAAAACGCGAGAATAAGTCAAGAATATCAGATTCCTATAATTTTCGCGAACAGCATTAACACTCCATTTATTATCGCGTTGATTGCCGGCGACCCTACGATTAAAAATATCACGAGAATGATAAATCCATGCTTTTCTATTGTCTCTCTTACATAATCCATTGATGGAGGAAGAATCGCGAAAAGAATTTTAGAACCGTCAAGAGGGGGAATAGGGATTAAATTAAAGATTGCCAATACGATATTGATGATAATTATCGCGGTAAAAATTATTTGAGCAAGTTCCGCGCTGTTTGTGAACGCCATGACCGGCCAAACAAACTTAAAGACGAACCCGAAAATTATCGCGATTAGCAAGTTTGATAATGGACCCGCGAGAGCGACTAACGCTGGTCCTTTTTTCTGATCTTTCAAATTATATGGATTATATGGCACTGGCTTTGCCCATCCAAAAACAAAACTTCCCGCGCTGATTATCCAGAGTGTTAAGGGAACTAAAAGCGACCCGAACAAATCTAAGTGAGGAATTGGATTTAACGTTAATCTTCCATATTGTTTGGCGGTTGTGTCTCCCAACCACAAAGCCATTAAACCGTGCGAGACTTCATGAATAACAACCGACATTATTAAAATTCCGATATAAAAAATTAGGATAATTGTCTGATTTAGCATTTCCATGGATTCATTATAGCATATTACATACATATACATAAAATCAGCAAAAAACACAACCATTGACTTTTTCAAGAAATATGCTATACTACTCCCATTGATTGTTTTTTTACAATTTAACCAGTTTTCACTTATTTTTGTGTAAGGTAAGTGAAAACGCAACAAAAGGAGGGCAAATTATGAGGGATCAAAAAATTTATTTTTTTGTTATGTTATTACCAATAGCAATTTTGCTATTTTTAATAATAATTCTGGGCATCTCTAATTGGAGATCCCAGGGAAAAGAAAAAAACAATTTGTTGGATAAAAAAATCCAACAAATAGAAAAAACTAACAATTTCTTGCAAGCGCGCGTTAACACGCACGACTTGCAAATAGAAAGTTTGGACGTGAGCGTTGATGCTCACGACGCGGAAATAGCCGAGATAATAACGACTATTTCCGATTCTGCCGTCGCCATAACGACGGTAGAAAAAGAAGTTACTGATCTTTCTGGAGACATGGCAAATCTCCAGAAAGATCAAAACAAATTGTTTTTGGACGTTGCTGATGTCCAAAAACAAACCCGCGAACTTCGTCAAAAAGTAAACGGGCTGAAAACAATTACATTTCGTAGTAACGACGCAGTAAAGCAGTTGTCGGAAGACAACGAGCTTCTCGTCGCTTACGTGACGGGGTTTGACCTCGGGAAGGCAACCCTTTCCAAAAAGGGGCAAGAGCAATTGTCAGATCTATTTCAACAATTGCGAACCGGAAAATACGAAGTATTTTGTATCACCGGGTTTGCCGACTCATCACCAAGCTCTGAGAATCAAAAATATGGGTTGCAAAGAGCAACTCTTATAAATTGTTTGGTTCGCAGAGAGGGAATCCCTGTTATCTGTAATTCGGAATTTGGCGATTCAACAGATCGTTATGGCGATCCGGAGATGAATCGTTGTGTCCGAATTTTCGCGCGCAAAATCCGAAAAAATACGTCGGAAGAACTTGGAGAAAAAGTTCTTTCCGACGTAACCTCCCCCAGAATATCCCCCTCCCGAGAGAGGAGAATAGAAAGGAGGGATGCTTGGAAAAAAAATAGCTGGTAATCTCGGATGCCAGCGCGAAAGCCCTCACTGAACAACGGTTCAGCGGGGGCTTCATTTTGTCTAAATCTGGACATAATTTCTAATTGTGCTATAATACAAACCAGTTAGAAATTACCGTTCATCATGCTTTCTACTTTATAAACTTTCAAACTTCATCTATGGCAAAAACATGTGAAATTTGCGGAAAAGGTTCTATAATGATGCGAACGCGCGCGGCCCTTTTTCGTTCTCACAAAAATCCGTCCGGGAAAAAAAGAAAATATCCAAATTTGCAGAAAGCGACTATTGATGGGGAAAAAATGATAGTTTGCGCGAAATGCAAAAAACTTTTTATGTAGATATCGTTTTTGTTATTTTTGTTTCCAAATAAAAACAGGGGAAATTAATCTCCTGTTTTTATTTTCGCATTACTTTACTTTTTAAGGCGCTCCGGAAACGTCGTAAATAGTCGCGGTTCCAGCGGTTCCAGGTTGCCCATCATGATCATAATCTCCTCCTAGTCCCCCTTCAACAGAAACTGCTCCATCTGACACAAGCAGGGTTCTAAATAAACCATAAACAATCCCTCCGCCTCCACCACCACCGCAAAAAGAATTGGCCACACTATTTCCGCCCCTTCCCCCATCAGCAGAGATAGTTCCATTACTATTATCAAAAATATCAGATAAAATTAAAATACTCCCGCCACCAGCTCCACCGCCACCAGCTCCATGAGAACCCGATCCACCACCGCCTCCTCCAGCCCCTTTAGCATCAGCAAAAGACTTGAGCGCCATTGGTAACTTAACGACAACATTTACCAACCACCAATCAACTACCGCTTTTCTTTGTTCGGTATATAAATTTTCCTCCGTATCTAACGTTACGGGATACGACACGCTCCCGCCATTTCCCCCAGGATATATCGGGTTACCAGAGGATGTACTGCCATCGTCTCCTCCTCCACCACCAAAAAACCCAAGACCCTTTCCTGTTCCACTCCCATCTCCACCATCCCCAACAATATCAGAATCAATTCTAAAAAACATTCCTCCACCACCGGTTCCTCCAGGAA
>CAZUBR010000045.1:0-4136 GCA_964618965.1 uncultured Candidatus Saccharibacteria bacterium
GAACTATTATGAACATTATTATTGTATTCTTTTTTATTTTTCTTGTCAACTAAAAAAACACCTTCCTCCAAGGTATTTTTTTAACTCTCATCTATCTTTTTATCTCTTTGTCCACTGTGGAGCTCGCCTCGCCCTTTTCAAACCCGGCTTCTTTCTTTCCTTCATTCTGGGATCCCTCGTTAAAAATCCCATGGATTTCAATAGCGATCTATAACCGATATCTTTCACCATAAGCGCTCTAGATAACGCGAGTCGCGCGGCTTCAGACTGACCTGTCTTCCCGCCACCCTCGGCTTTAATGGAAATAAAAATATCTTTCTGTTGCACTCCAACAACTTCCAACGGCTTATAGACATTGTATAATTCAACAGATGAAGAAAAATAATTTTTTATCGGAACACCGTTAATCACGGCCTTGTTTTTTAAGTCTTTTGGACAATCAAAATAAACTCTTATTTTAGCAGTAGCTGTTTTTCTTCTTCCTAAACCATAAAAATATCTTCCAACGTCTTTTAAGTTAACAGTTTCTTTTTCTAATTTTTCTACTTTCTTTTTTTCCGTAGTCATACAATTTATTTAGACAATTTATCTTGATAAGGGTGCTCCGCGCCTTTGAACATCATTAACCTTCGCATCATCGGTGTTCGCAATTTATTTTTAGGCATCATCCCATGAATCGCCTCCCTCATTACTTTGTCTGGAAAACGTTCAAAATAGTCTGCCATAGGAATTTCTTTTAATCCTCCTAAATATCCAGAGTGATGACGATGAATTTTGTTTTCTATCTTTCTGCCGGAGAAAGCCGCTTTCGCGACATTAATAATTACAACGTAATCCCCTTTATCCTCATTATAGGAAAAGTCTACTTTTTTCTTTCCTCGCAAAAGAACCGCGGCCTGTTCGGCTGTTTTTCCAATAATCTTATCTTTCGCATCTATTAGATGCCATTTTCTTGTGATAGTTTTATTCATTGATTAATTCTAATATTGCCATTTCCGCCCCATCTATTTTTCTTGGAGCTAATTTAGTAATTCTCGTGTATCCTCCATCGCGATTTTGAAATTTAGACCCGGCAACCTTCATAATTTTTAATGCCGCTTCTTTAGAAAGAGTTTCATTCATTCGCTTTATCGCGCTTAAATCTCCTTTTTTGGCTCTTGTTATCATTTTTTCGGCTAATGGAGCGGTTTCTTTTGCTTTCGCGCGCGTTGTCTTAATTTTTTCATGAATAATCAAAGAAGAAACTAACCCGTTTAGTAACGCGTTTCTCTGATCTTTTTTACGTGATAGCACTCTTCCTGATTTCTGATGTTTCATAACTATTTCTTAAGTGATAATCCCGCTTTCTCGCAAGCTGTTTCAATTTCTTTTAATCCCTTCGCTCCCATGCCTTGTAAATCTGAAAGTTCTTCTTTGGTTTTATTTATAAGCTCACTCACGGAGATAACTCCATTATCTTCTAAAATCCCCGCGGTTCTTTTTGATAATCCTATCTTTTCAATATCGTTGACGCTATTATTTATAATATCTTTGTCATTTTTGTCCGCGTATTCACCGTTATTCTCTCCAGCGATCGCGTTAAATTGTTTAACAAGAATTTGGATAGCATAATCTAAAGCCTCCTTGGAATCAATGGATCCGTCAGTTTCTATTTCCATTATTATTTTATTATAATCGGTCATTTGCCCTACTCGCATATTTTCAACATTGTAATTAACCTTAACAATCGGGGAAAATATGGCATCAATAGAAATTGTTCCAATGGTTTCATCCGGTTCATTTGTTTCGGCAGGAACATAACCAATACCTTTTTTTACATGAAGAGTCATTTCCAAAGTAGCTTTTTTATCCGTAAGAGTTGCTATATGCTGATCTTTATTTACAACGCTCACTCCTGATGGAAAATTAATATCTCCGGCTTTTATTTCTTTCTCGCCAGAAACTTTAATAGTGGCAGAAATTTCTTCATCTCCTTCCATTTTAACCCTTATTTGTTTTAAGTTTAAAATAATTTCCATGACATCTTCCATAACATTCGGAATCGTGGAAAACTCATGGCTTGCTTCTTTAATAAAAATGCTAGTAATCGCGGCTCCCGGCAAACTGGAAATTAAAACTCGTTTGAGAGCGTTACCTAACGTTAAACCATACCCTGGATAGCACGGTTTAATTTCAAAGGTGGTCATATTGCCATCTTTCTTCATAATTTCTGGACTTTTTGGTAAAATTATATTTTCCATTTAAATTTCCTCTCCATAAATTATTATTCTATAAAGCTCGCGCGCTTGAGTTAAATTCTAACCTTATCTAGCATACAACTCAACAATAAGTTGCATGTTCGCGTTAATATTTACATCATCCATTGTCGGCTCGCTTACTATCTCTCCAATCAACGTTTTACTATCAAATTTTAACCATGAAGCAAATTCATAATTTTTCAACACCGTCTCCACGTCCTTAAAGACACCTTTTGATTTACTGCTTTCTTTCAGATAAATTTTGTCTCCAACACTCACCACAAATGATGGAACATCAACTTTTCTTTTTTTGCCTTTTCTCTCCACTAATACGTGCCCGTGTGACACAATCTGTCTAGCCAGTCCACGCGATTTTGCCAATCCCATTCTATATATCACATTATCAAGACGTTTTTCAATAGCAAACAATATAATTTCTCCGATAACCCCCTTTTTGCGACTCGCTATCTCATAATACCTTCTGAATTGTTTTTCGGCAATCCCATAAGTTCTTTTCACTTTCTGTTTCTCTCTCAACTGCGTTCCATATTCAGAACTGTTGCGCTTAAACTTTTTTCCATGCAATCCCGGAGCATACGGTTTTTTGACCATAGCGCATTTTGGGGTAAAACAACGATCCCCTTTCAAAAAAAGTTTTTCCCTCTCTCTTCTGCATTGCTTGCATTTCGCGTCCATCATCATAATTAAACTCTCCTAACTTTAGGCGGCCTGCATCCGTTATGAGGAATAGGCGTTACGTCTTTAATAGAATTTATAACAAGACCATTAGCAATTAGAGCTCTCGCGGCTGCTTCTCTCCCCGGACCGACTCCTTTGATAAAAACATCCACTTCCTTAATTCCAGATTTTCTGGACTTATCCACAACATTCTTTGCCACAAGTCCCGCCGCGAATGGAGTGGATTTTTTTGCTCCCTTAAATCCAATGGATCCCGCGGAAGCCCAACTAATAATTTCTCCTTTGCAATCGGACAAGCAAACCATCGTATTGTTATACGTTGATTGAATATGCGCTTGACCTGAAATCACTTTTTTCTTTGATTTCTTGCCAGAACCAGAAATAGTGGTTTTTAGCTTATCTGGATCTTGACTAATTTTTTTTACAGTCTTCTTTCCCATATTATTTAAGTCTTTTGATTAGCCGCTTTTCTTCCGCTTCCAGCGCTCAATCTTACGTTACCTCTCACAGTTCTTGAATTAGTCTTCGTTCTCTGTCCTCTTACTGGAAGATGTTTCAGATGACGTATCCCTTTGTAACATCCAATGTCTTTCAATCTTTTGATGTTGGAACCAATAAATCTTCTTAAATCTCCTTCTACTCTGATACCATTTTTTTCAATAACTTTTTTGATAGCGTCTATTTCATCAATAGTCAAACTACGCGCTCTCTTATCCGGATCAATTTTTGCTTCCGAAAGCACTTTAACGCTCTTCGCGGGACCTATACCATAAATATACGTCAGAGCAACTTCTATTCTTTTGTCATTAGGAATTTCTATTCCAAATAGTCTTGCCATAATTTGAAATTTATTTATCCCTGTCTCTGTTTATGCTTCGGGATGGAACAGATAACATAAAGGCGCCCTTTGCGTCTTACTATTTTACAATTTTTACAAATTTTCTTCACAGATGCCCGTACTTTCATTTCTATAACCTTTTAACGATTCTTCCCCTTGTTAAATCATACGGACTCATTTCTACCATAACTCTATCTCCCGGTAAAATTTTGATGTAATACATCCTCATACGACCAGAGATATGTGTCAAAATTTCTTGCCCGCTGTCCAATTTTACCTTAAAGGTCGTGCTAGGAAGATTCTCTAAAACCACCCCCTCTACCTTTACGACGTCTTTGGACGAATTGTCTAAATTTGATTCT
>CAZUBR010000046.1:0-4077 GCA_964618965.1 uncultured Candidatus Saccharibacteria bacterium
ATGTAGACAGGAGGAAAAATGGAATTAGAAGACCAGCGATTAGTATGGAAAATTTGGCTTCAATCATACCGAGATCATCGGTTGGATTTTATTGATTGGTTGCATTTTATGGGTTATGAAATTCGATCAGTTTTAATTGATGAAGATGCAGAAAACCAAAAAGAAGAAATTGAAATCGCGAAACTATTATTGGAAAAAATGTCCAACCGATTAGACAAAATAAGGGGGGAATTAGGATAAATAATGAATGAATTTAGAAAATTTTATCAAAATAATGGGAGGATTAGGAGGATTAAAAATGCAAATTATGGGGAAAATTAAGGGAATTAAGATTAAGGGCATTCGGTATGCTTTTTGGGTCGGCGACAAGTGGCTTAGCATATTTTTGAATGACCAAGTCAACAAAGAAACCGCAGAAATCATTAAGAATCTAAGAGAGAATGATGAATGTGAATTTGAAGTCCAAATAAACAAAACTCAAACTGCTACTTTTTATAATATTACCGGGGTTTTGCCAATTCGGAATATTTCCGAAGAACCACCAGAATTAGCCGAACCCGAATTAGCTGAACCAGAATTACCCGAAAAAGAAAGACCTGACATCGAAAAACGTAACGAAGATACTGTTCAACGTTCTATAAACTTATCCTATGCAGTATCTATCATCAATGCCTTAATTCAAGCTGGAAAATTATCACATCTCGATTTTGATTCTTATCAGACCTTAATAAATTTTGTGACAACTATTAGCGACGGATTTGATGATTATATTTTGGGAAAAAAATAAGAACTATTTTATAGGATATAGGATATAGGATATAGGATAACGGATATTTAATAATTTAATATGTTCATAATGAATAAACAATCATAATAAATGAACAGAAATATTATAAAACAATAAAGGAGGCATGATGAATATCAAGCAAATAGTCGAAAAATATCTTAGAGATAATGGTTATGATGGTTTATGTAATGCAGATATTTCGTGCGGTTGTGGGCTGAAAGAAGGCTTGTTTCCGTGCGAAGGAGATTACAGCGTTCTGGATTGTGTGGCAGCCGTAAGCAAGATAGCGACAAAGGATGATATTGATGATTGGGGGGATTTTGAAGTTGGCGATGAAATATTTATTCCAGCAAAAGAAAAGGAGGCGTGATGAACGAACCGACGAAAAAGGAAATGCTGGAATTTATTGATGATCTGATAAAAATGCCAGAGTGGGATTGGAACGAGGATTCTATAGAAATTCTCAAGTCAATCCGCCGCCTGATCGAAATGGGACCGAGGGTAACGAGGGAATTTGTGATAAGAAAAGCCAATGAATATAGTCTTCCCCATTTTTGGCTATTTCAATTCGTTCGTGAACTTGGCATCGAGATTGAGGAGGAAAAGGAGGCGTGATGAGCAAGAAACAGCTTAGGCGATGTTATCATTGTTTATTTTCTAAAAAGGCGTTAGATAAAATTGGCAATTTATATAATTGCAAACCAAGCGTTTGCGTAAATAGGTTATGTGAACTTGAGGTGTTGTCCAGACTAAAGGAGGCGCGATGAGTGAGCCAGACAAATTATTACATTTTTTTGATGAGCGAATGGTAATATGTGAATTACATGATCAGGACTGTCAATGTCATCAGTGTCAAGAAGACGTTGTTTTACATCAGGCTATCCGCCATCTGATTGAGGCGAGGCCGGAAGTGACAAGGGACTTTGTGCAGAAATGGGTAGAACGCATGTCTTTTGATACAGGATCGATTTTAGGAAAAGTTAAGCCACAGATCTATCAATTAGAAGAGATGTTGAAAGAGGCAGGTGTTAAAATTATGGAAGAGATTGGAATAAGGGTGGCGGAGGAAAACAAAGGCAAGGTGACAAAAGGGTTTATGAGAAAATGGGCAAAAATACTGGATTGCGATGGTTTAGCTGAGCCTGATTTTTATATCTTAATTGAAGATATGTTATGTGAGGCTGGAATCGAAGTAGAAAAAGAGGAATGATAAACGAACTTGGCCATGAAATGGAGAAGAAATGAAAAAACTTTTAGCAACAATTCCAGGCCTACTTGGTTCTGACCCCGGGGCCATCCTTAAATATTTAGAGGAAATTCGCAAGCGAGGCGCGACAGGAATTCGGCTCTTTGCTGAAAGTGTTTGGGGCAATGAAGATTATCTCCACCAAAGTTGTCCTTATGTTTTTACTGGTCAATGGGACATAAACCCAGAGGGTTATTGTTATCCGCTCTTAAAACATGAATGGAATTCAGAATATTTTGATCTTATAGAAAAGATTTGCCGACAATTAAAACGACTTGACATGACTCTTGATCTTTCCCTTTTGGATTTTTGCTCATGGAAAGGACATTCGTTTGATGAATATGGCCGGAATAAATGGTGGTCTCCTTGGTATCAATTTCGCGGTTATTATGGTGGCGGATATGTTACTGGCGAGGATTTAAAACCATTCCACGAAACTTGGGCAAGAAAGATTATTTCTTTTGTCCAAAACACAGGGATACACTTTGATGTTGAAGATATTAATGAATTCTATGTCCCTGAATGGATGACGCCAGAAGAAGCCATCGCCTGGCGGAAGTGGTGGGATGAGATCATTGTTTCATGCGGGGTGCCAAAAGAGAAAATTTATATGTCTGCGGATGAGACGCCGGAGACAATCGCTGTCTATAAAGAAATGGGGAAAAACGTCGCCTATGTTTGCCACCACGGAATTTCTAATATTGATCGCTATCAGCGCATGTGGCACAGTCCCGATTGTTTTCCGTTAACTAAAAGATTACTCAGTAATGATGGCGGTAGTTTCAATCCTGGCAATGATGGGCCTAATGGGATTTGGGACGCACCGAAAGGGCGCTATCGGGTGGAAACGGGGGTCGCTTCGGCGGAGTGGATGGCAGATAGGATCATAGAAAACAATATGCCAGGGTTTGAATTTTTGAGCCACTCAGTTAATTGGGTGGGCAAAGATGATGGCTGTGGACCCTATGGTTATCTTGAGGCACTTGCTGCGATGGGAAGGAAATTTGGCACGATTCCAGAAAAACGAATTATCCAAGTTTGCCTTGCTCCGCCGATTGCCAAAATTCCCAATGACTATTGTTCCTATGAAACCTTACAGAATCGTCAATATTTTTCTTGGGAAATACCGACTGAAGTTTGCGACATTCATAAAAAGCCGCCTGAACCGCCGCCTCCGCCGCCAAAGAAATCATGGTGGGAAAAACTCTGTCGTTGGCTCTTTGGGCCCAATAGTTTATGGAGAAAGATTTTTGGATAAGAAGATAGAATGGAAAATAATCAATTCATAATTCGCTGGACAAGCCCAGATGAAATTCGTTTTTACGAAACTCCACTTGGTACGCTTCGTTCTGTTACAAGCTATCTCAAGGTTTTGGCTAAGCCAGCGCTTATTAATTGGGCTGCAAATACTACAGCAGAATATATAAAAGATAAACTGATTGAAATAAAAGAAGGGCAATTAGATATTGAGGCTATGGATATTAATGAAATAGTCCGCGCGGCAAAACAACATCATAAAGAAAAACTTGAGGCTGGCGGAAAGCGGGGAATGGATATTCATCATGCCATAAATGAATACTGGGCAACAGGGATGATGCCGGATGAAACAATAAAAGAAAATAAAGAAACGGCAATTTTGTTTCAATCTTTTTTAAAATGGCAAAAAGAATGTCAAATTATGCCTATAAGCCATGAACAAACAGTATACTCTAAACATGGATATGCTGGCACGCTTGATCTATTTGCTGAAGTCAATAAATACCCGCAATGCTCAGAAGCGTCATGGCCATTAGGATCATATGTTATAGACTACAAAACTGGCAAGGCTATTTATGACGAGGCAAAGCTTCAAGTAGCGGCTTATTTATATGCCCTGCAAGAAAGAGGACCGCTGGTTAATTGTGAGGGCATTATGATCGTTCGGTTTTATCCTGGCGATTACGAGATCAAGGTTTATGATCGTCAAACATGCCAACGTCTATTTACGGCATTTCTTCATCTTGTAAAATATGTAAATACCCTGACAATACTAGGGCTGTCTCTT